>JAAFHG010000083.1 GCA_013297585.1 Chitinophagales bacterium | reverse complement strand
GGTAAAAAGTAGTTTGAAATGTTTTAAAAAACGAGAATCATTGGCTCTATCAAAAATATCGATGGTGTAATTGGTAGGTATCATTCTTCTAAATGGTCTACCATTAAAGAAGTCTCTTGTCATACCTGGTATACCCGCATCGTATTGTGGGCCAAAAAACATGTGTACTTGGTTATTTAAACCAGCTAAAGCTAAATTTTGACTAAACTGTGCAGCAAACAGAATTTCATTATTTGCATTGTTAGCATTTACAGCAGATAATGATGCTACTGGTGCAGAACCATCGGTGCCAGCACGCGGCACAGAATGTGTGGCATATGCACAATTAAATAGGTCGGCAAAATTTGCCGCTAAAGCATGACCACTAAAGCGCACCACAGAATCTGCAAATACAATTGCGCTATCCATATCTGTGGGCTTTTGGCCACGTGCCTCAGTTACAGCACTGCCTCTTGTTAAGTATGCTTTAGCTAAAAAATGATATGCCGCAGCTCTTGTAGCTCTACCAACTTGTGGAGAACTACCACTTTGACGCCATGGCAAATCTGGACCAGCAGTTTTAAAATCATTTAAAACTTGGCTGTACACATCGGCTACAGAAGCCCTTGGAAACTCAGTTTCTACCTCGGTAGATGCTTTGGTAATTAAAGGCACACCACCCATCTGCTGTACCATTACAAAGTAATAATAGGCACGTAAAAATTTCAATTCAGCTATTCTTACATTTTTTTGCGCCGTAGTACCCAATACTTTAGAGGCTGTGTTGTTATATGCATTGATATATTCTATACCCAAGTTACAGCGCCTTATGCTTGCGTAGTAGTTAATCCACATATTGTTTAAAAAACCATCACCACCACTAGAGTTTAAGTTAGAATTATAAGTATTAAAATGCTCGTTATTGTACTGATCACCTAACCTAAATTCATCTACCCCAAAGTTCCAAAGTGCATAAGACTGCTCCCCTTCAAATTTCCATTTTAAAGGTACGTATGCTGCTTTCACAAGGTCTTCTATACCTTGATCGGTTTTATAATAATCCTCTGTAAGCTGCGTTACTAAATCTTCTTTAATAAACTTTTGACAAGAAGAAACAGTAAGTGCCATAAGTAATGCACCACCTATTATTTTATTGATAATTTTCATTGTTTCGATGTTTTAAATACTTCTTAAAAACGGTTTACTAAAAGCCCAATTTTACACCCACTACAAAACTTCTGAAGCTATAAGAGTTTGGCCCAGGATTGCCTGTTGTTGCAGCAAAAGACTCTGTGTATTGAATTGTTTCAGGATCGTAATCTGAGTATTTATGAATTAAGAAAGGGTTTACCGCATTTACATAAACAGACATACTGTTTGCCTTAATTTTAGATAACAATTTCTCTGGCACTTTATAGGTTAAAGAGATGTTTCTTACTTTGGCAAAACTCGCGTTTCTGTAACTTAAAGCTTCCCAGTACAATGGCACATCCGAAGTTCTTGTAGGTTGTTGGTACTCGTTAGATGGATTTGAAGGCGTCCAATAATTAACAGCATTAGATTGATAACGACCAACCAAACCTGGTCTTGGTACACGGTACAAACCACCTTGGCGGATATAAATACTGATGTTTAATTCGAAGTTTTTATAACTAAACGTGTTGGTAATATTGGCAGTCCAATCTGGGTTGTGGCTACCTAATACTTTTTTATCATTTGCATTAATTAATGTGTCGCCATTAATGTCACGTACTCGAATTTTACCGGGACGATAAGCCGTATTAGTACCATTAGTGCCTTTGTTCCACAAATAGTCTTTTAAATAGCCCCCTTTTACAGTATCGCCATATTGATAAATACCATCTGAAACATAACTATAATATACGCTTGAAGGCTGGTCTAAAATCCAAAGATTTGGTAAGTTGCTATTACCTGTGCCATCAATATCTACTAACCTTTCTACGTTTTTGCTAAATATCAAATCGGTACTCCAAGTAAAGCCTTGTTTGGTGCTTATGTTTAAAGAACTGATACTTATATCAATCCCTTTATTTTCTGTTTTACCACGGTTTACATACACATAACTTACACCATTGGTGGCATTAATTGTTTGGCGTTGTAAAATATCTTTTGTAGTTGTGCTATAAAAGTCTAGTGAAACGTTTACTTTATTTTTCAACAAACTAAAATCTAACCCTAAGTTGCGAGTGGTTGTTTTTTCCCAAGTAAGATTTGGCGTTTTAAACGTTTGTGGTGCCTGACCAATAGCAGCCACACCGCTTAACCAGTTGTAATTTGCAGCACCTAACGGACCACTTGTTAAATAAGGATCTATAGATGCATTACCTACACGACCAATACCTAAACGTAGTTTTGCAGAAGTAACAATATCTTGCTTACGGAAAAACGATTCGTTATCAATTTTCCAAGCAAAAGATGCCGATGGAAAATAAGCACCTTGGTTACCCTCAGCTAGTACCGATGAATTGTCGTAACGGTTACTTACAGTAAGTAGGTATTTGCCTTTATAGCCGTACTCTAACCTACCCATGTACGATAAATATTGTGCTGCAGAATATGAACCACTACCAGTAACAATAGCTTGAGAATTTTGCTGTAAAGAATACCATTTTTGTTGCTCGAATATTAAATCTGTGGCAGATAATGTAAGTGCATCTGTTTTATTTAAACTCTGCAATTCTTGCAACAAGGTAATGTTTAAAGAATGGTCTTTCTTAATTTTTGTATCAAACAATAGCATGTTATCGTAAGTCCATGAAGTGCCGTTTACTACAGAATAACTTGCTGTTGCTAAACTACCTTGACGTACTGATGATTGAGAACCATTAAACCTGCCATTACGAGAGTTACGATAATCTATACCAAACACCGTTTTGTAACGCAAGCCTTTTGCTATAGTTAGCTCTGCAAATACGTTACCTATCACACGGTTTACCTTCACTTCATTTAAAACAGTGCTCGCATCACCAAGGCCGTTTACTATTTGCTGATCACCATTTGGATACAAAATTAAATTACCAGCAGAATCGTATGGCTTAGTAAATGGCAACATGCCAGAAGCATTGCCATACAAGCTAGTACCTACATTTTGAATGCTATTGGTAAAGGTAAAATTGTTACCAAAAGTTAGGTATTTAGTAGGCTTAAATTCTGTATTATTTCCTACAGAATATCTAGTATAATCTTGCCCATATTCAATACCTTCTTGCTTAAAATACGAACCATTAAAGCTTGAACGAATTTTATCGGTACCAATAGATACAGATATTGCATGAGACTTTGTAACTGCCTGTCTAATAGCTGCATTTTGCCAATCGAACCCTTTTACTTTAGAGGCATCATAAGCATCTACTTCTGTAAGTACTGGCAAGCCTAAACTAGCAAGTAAAGCTTGTTCAGCGGCTGTTGTGGGCCTTTTTACTGCTACATAAATATTATTAACTCTGTCAAAAGTTGTAAATTGATAAGCATCTTTTATAAAATCCCACATAGCATTACCATTAAAGCCGCCAAATAGTTTGGCGTCGGCAGCAGCACTAGGAAAATAGTTATTAGGGCTTGTTGTGTTTTGTGCAAAATTGTATTGCCTATCAGCAAAATACGCTTGACGCCAAGCATCTGCCAATTGCGGTGCATTAAATACGGGTATATGCTTTAAAATATTATCGTAAGAATTGCTACCACTATAATCAACACGCACCTTACCAGCTTTTGCTTTTTTGGTTGTAATCTGTATTACACCATTGGCACCACGTACACCATAGATAGCAGTAGAAGACGCATCTTTAAGTACATCAATGCTTTCAACATCGTTTGGGTTTATATCATCAATAGTATAGCTTACAGGTATACCATCTACTACGTATAATGGTGTATTATTTGCACTTAAAGAACGGCTACCCCTTACACGAATATCTGCACCAGCACCAGGCCTAAAAGAGCTTGGTGTAACAATAATACCAGATACTTTACCTTGTAATGCTGAACTAATATTTGTGGTAGGTACCGAGCGTAATTTCTCGCCAGTTACTGATGCGATAGCACCAGTAACATCCGTCTTTTTTCTTGAACCATAACCTACTACAACAATATCTTCTAATGCAGCAGTACTTTCAACCATTTTAGCCACTAGCGATATTAACGCATCTGCCTTAATGGTATAGCCAGATAAAGTTTGGGTTTCATAACCAACAGATGATAATGTAAAACTGTATGGCCCGCCTGCTGGCAGTTTTGGAAATTGAAAAATACCATTGACATCGGTTTGTACACCAGCCGAAAAATTGGTTTTTGCATTTTTAGCAAGCACTGTTACACCAGCTATTGCCTTGCCTTTAGAATCTTGCACAACACCAGTAACACCAGTAGTTTTTTGCTGTGCACTTGCAATGTAAGGCACCATTTGCAGCATTGTTGCCAGTAGCAAACAAGCCATTAACCACATTTTCGAGGTTAAGCAACGTTTCATAAGCGTGTAGTTTTAATCGTTAGAGAAATAGATAATAGTTTCGCATTTTTAAAAGTGCGAATCGTTTAAAATTTAAATGGTAAAAATTATTTACTAGTAATAGTGTAAGTGCGTCCTTGTTTTTTTACTGATAGGCTATTTAATTTTGCAATCGTTTCTAAAATATTATTTATAGCATCTGTTTTATCAAACTTGGCAATTACGTACATGTTACTTACATCGCTTACGTTGTAGTTTATATCTACATTATACATCTCTTCTAGCTGCGTAAACACTTGTGTCATTGGTTGATTGCTAAACATAAACCAATTGGGCAGCTTATAGTCGGTTGCATCGTTTAGTTGTACCAAATTGTTTTTATTATCAAGCCAGTTTATACTTGCTAGCATAGTGCTTTTGTTATACACCAATATTTCATTGGGCTGTAGAGTAGCATTTTTGGCAAGCCATTTTTTATTGTTGTTTGCTGGCTTTACAACTACTTTACCCGTATGCAAATGCACTTTAATAAAGCTATCTTCTTTAAAAGATTTTATGGTAAACGATGTTCCTAATGCAGTAGTAGCAATTGTTTCGCTGTATACTGTAAAAGGCCTGGTTTTATTTTTAGCCACTTTAAAATACGCCTCTCCTTTTAAGTAAATATCACGCTTACCGTTTTGTACAAATGGCTTATTAAACGCTATAGAACTTTTAGGCGACAACTCTACAATAGAACCATCTTCCATTTGCAAGTGAATACGCTGGTTAGTAGTATTTACCCTTACTATAAGGTTATTGTCGTTCTGCTTATCTATGTGGCTTGCCTCTATTTTCGATGCTACTTTAACCTCATTAAAAAATATTCTGTACCCTGCAATACTTAGCATTATAAAACACGCAGCAGCTACCAATGCAAGCTTTATACGCTTAATGGTAAATACGGGCTTTTTAAACACAACCTGCTCTACGCTAGTAAACAGTTTTTTAGATATGGCGTCTGGCAATACTTCTTGCGAAGTAAAATGCAGCCATTCGGTTTCTTCAAGCCATTCGTCTATCGCTTGTGGGCATGCATCTAAATATGCAGCTACTATTTTTTGTTCTTCATTAGAACATTCACCCTTAAAAAATTTCTCAATCAAATCTTTACTCAGCATAAGTGAATGTTGTAACTAGTGGTAAATACGTTTAACGCAAACGTTACCCCCAAGCAGAAGAAAAATAATTTTAGAAAGTAAATAAAAGCAATGCAAGTAGTAGTGTTAAAAAATGGCGTAACTGCTTTAAAGCCAATGCAATGTGATGTTCTACAGTTTTAGTAGATAGCGAAAGCTGAGTTGCAATTTCTTTGTACGATAAACCATCTTGCCTACTTAGCTTAAACACATTACGCCTTGCTAAAGGCAATTTATTAATAGCTTGCTCTAGCCTTTTTTGTAGTTCTTTTTGGTAAATATGTTCCTCAACACCATCAATAGCTTGTTCTTTTATAGGCACAAGCTTAAGTGCAGCATTACTAGTACTTTCTTTACGTAGCACATCTATTAAAGTAGTTTTTGCTATCCTAAACAATTGCACATTTATACTTAGCGCTTCGTTTAAGTGTGTGCGATATTGCCAAAATTTAATAAACGTTAGTTGCGTTACCTCTTCTGCAATAAATACCGACTTGGTTTTACTAAATATAAACGCATACAACTTATTGTGATAGTTGTAAAATACCTCTTCAAAGGCATTTTGATTTCCGTTTTTTATGGCAGCAACAGTGGTCAAGAAAGGTGGTTTTCTTAATGTACAAGCATTTTTAAATGGGTGTAAATGTAGTGTACACGGTACATCTACTATCCTGCACTATCCTGTGATGTGGCTTTTTTTACCAATCAGCCCTAGAACTAAACGGCTATACAATATTACCAATTAAATAGTTTTATGCTTTGTGTGCAACAATGTATAATTGCCATCATGCACCGTCCTGCTTTAGAAGTGTAACAAGTATTTTAATGTAACTTTGCTTATTGTTTACTGGCTTTTAAAACGACTGTTTGCTAAGCTTATTTATCGTTAACTATGCATGCATTTAGTGCCCTACAGTTACAACGCTTAAAATAGTGTACAAATACAAATTGGGTTAAATGGCTACAGCAAAAAAGCATATAACACATTACTTTCACGTACCGATTTTTATTACCAATGAAGAAAAATTTGATTTTTAAACATCTTTTCATCGATTACTATTCAGGCACGCCAAAGTATGTTCAATTAGCTAATTCTATTATAAAAGCTATTGCCGAAGGAAAAATAGATAAAGGTGAAATTTTACCTTCTATAAACGAGCTAAGTTTTGAGTTTGAAATTTCGAGAGATACCGCCGAAAAAGCTTACAAGTACCTCCGATCTATAGGTGTAATACACTCTGTACCAGGCAAAGGAAATTTTGTAATGTCTACCGAAGTAAAGCAACAATTAAAAATTTTTTTATTATTCAACAAGCTTAGCCCGCACAAAAAAATTATATACGATGCCTTTGTAAAAACACTTGGCGACCTTGCATCAATAGATTTTTACATATATAATAACGATTTTGATTTTTTTAAACGCCTTATTACCAATAAAAAAGATATTTATACACACTACGTTATTGTGCCACATTTTATGTACGGTAGCGAGCATGCACAAGAAGTACTAAACACAATACCAAAAAGTAAATTGATATTACTTGACAAACTAGTAAAAGGTGTAGGTGGCGAGTATGGTGCTGTATACGAAAATTTTGAAAAAGATATTTACAATGCACTAGAGCAAGCCCTACCACAATTACGTAAATACCATACTATAAAAATTATTTTTCCATCCTATACTTATTTTCCTCAAGAAATTATTAATGGCTTTCACAGGTTTTGCCACGAGTACGCTTTTGAACATTTTGTAGTACACGAAATTGCTAAAGAAACTATTAAGGAAGGCGAAGTTTATATTAACCTTATGGAAGACGATTTGGTAACTCTGATTGAAAAAATACTGGCTACCAAACTTAAGGTTGGTAAAAATGTGGGCGTTATTTCGTATAACGAAACGCCACTAAAAAAAATAATTTTAAACGGTATTACTACTATTTCTAGCGACTTTGAAATGATGGGAAAAAGCACTGCGCAACTTATTTTAAACCACTCGGTACAGCATATTGAAAATCCTTTTTACTTAACCATAAGGTCATCGCTTTAGTAAAAACAATATTTCAATTATTTTTTACCAAAAACTACAAAGCCTATTTAAGTGCATGGCGAAATAGCTTTGGCACTAATTTTACAGGCTTAAATAAAATTTATAAAGATGAATTATAGACTAGCCATTACAGTAGTAGCTATTAGCTCGGCTACATTATTTTCTTGCGTAGCAAAGAAAAAAGTACAAGAAATACAAGCCCAAGCAGCTACCAAGTACAACGACTTAAATAAAGCTTACCTAAAAAAAGAAGCTGATTTAAACATTTGCTTAGAAGCTAGCAAACAAAAAGGGCAACTTGCAGATGACGCTACAGCAAAAAACAAACTATTACAAACAGAAATAGATGGCCTAAACAAACAAATAGACTTTTTAAAACAAAACAATAACCAAGTGCTTGGTCAGTTAAAAGATTTGTCTGTAATTACTGGCGCACAAGCAGAAAGCATTAAAAAATCAATGGAAAACATTGGCATGAAAGACATGTACATTCAAGATCTTCAAAGCAGTATTGCCAAAAAAGATTCTTTAAACATGGCTTTGGTAATGAACTTAAAAGGTGCTATTGGTAATTTAGAAGATGGCGATATTAATATTAAAGTAGATAAAAGTGCTGTTTTTATAGATATTTCAGACAAATTATTATTTAAAAGTGGTAGTTACAATGTAACTGATAAAGCTAAAGTGGTGCTTGGCAAAGTGGCCAAAGTATTAAACGCTCAGCCCAATATTGAATTTATGGTAGAAGGCCATACAGATAATATTGCATATAAAGGTACAGGCGCCATTACAGACAACTGGGATTTAAGTGTAAAACGTGCTACTACCATTGTACGTTTATTACAAATTAGCTATGGTTTAGATCCTAAACGCATGACAGCGGCAGGCCGTAGCGAATATTTACCAATAACAGATAATACTACCACTAAAAGTAGAGCTACTAACAGAAGAACAAGAATTGTAATTTTACCACAACTAGATCAATTTTTTAAGCTGCTAGAAAAGAAATAAAAAACAGTTGAAAATACGTGTAAAATGGCTAGCATAAGTACCACTGCTAGCCATTTTTATTTGCCTAGCAAGTACTACACTATTTGTGAAAATATTGTTTATATAATAACATTTTTACAAATAAACACAACTGCATAAATTAAGTTACCAAACATTTAAAGCTAAGCAAGTGTTTAGTACTTATTACCAAGGGCTAAATTATTTACCATTTCCATAAAATTTATTAGCCAACTTAACTAGTAGACAATATTTCAGTTGGTTGATGGTTTACATTCAAATACTTTTGCAACATGAGTACAGATACATTAGCAGCACCTGCCCTTACAGCAAAAGATTTTGCTACGGATCAAGAAGTGCGTTGGTGCCCTGGCTGTGGCGATTATTCTATACTAGCTCAGGTGCAAAAAGTAATGCCAACTATTGGCGTTCCAAAAGAGAATATTGTTATTATTAGTGGTATTGGCTGTAGCAGTCGCTTTCCTTACTATATGAATACGTTTGGTATGCACTCAATTCATGGACGTGCAACTGCTGTGGCTAGTGGCCTTAAAGCAACTAGACCAGAACTAAGTGTATGGATAGTTACAGGTGATGGTGATGGCCTAAGTATAGGTGGTAATCATACCATTCATTTACTGCGCAGAAATTTTGATGTAAACATTTTATTGTTTAACAATCAAATTTATGGTTTAACCAAAGGGCAATATTCACCTACATCTGAAGAAAATAAGGTTACCAAAAGTACACCAATAGGTAGTATTGACCATCCGTTTAACCCCATGGCCTTAGCTATGGGCGCAGATGCAACCTTTATTGCACGTAGTATGGACCGTGACCCTAAGCATTTACAGGCTATGCTTACAAGAAGCCACCAACATAAAGGCGCTTCTTTTTTAGAAATATACCAAAATTGCAACATATTTAACGATGGCGCCTTTGAAGTATTTACCGAAAAAGGTTCTAAACTAAATGAGGTTATTTTCTTAGAACATGGACAGCCATTGGTATTTGGTGCTACCAAAAATAAAGGTATAAAGCTAGATGGCTTACGCCCTGTAATAGTAGACCTAGAAGAAGGTGCAAGCACAAACGACCTTTGGATACACGACGAGAACGATTTTTATAAAGCACAAATATTGGTGCGCATGTTCGATGATCCAAGAATTGAAGGGCATTTTCCTAGACCATTTGGTGTGTTTTACGCTACCGAAAGAGCTTGCTATGAAGACGTAATGCGCTTACAAATTGAAGAAACCATCGCCACAAAAGGTAAAGGTAATTTAGATACCTTACTGCGTGGAAAAGAAGTTTGGGAAATTGTATAAAAGGGCAAGAGATAACGGTAAAGAGGGCAAATAGTCATTAACTAATTAACGGTGCGTTTATAAGTTAATGACTACTTGTTTTATACTCGTAACAACCCTCTAAAACCTCTTGCAGCGTAGTAAGATTCTGCACCATTGTGGTAAATAAATACTTGACCGTAACGATAGTCGGCAAAAATAGCACCGCCAAGTTGCCTAATTGATGAAGGTGTTAATAGCCAACTAGACGTTTTAGTATCTACTTTTTCTAGCTGTTGTAATTGCCTATATTCTGCTTCTGTTAGTATGCTAATGCCCATTTCGTTTGCTACACTAATGGCGCTACGCTTAGGTTTATTTTCTTTACGTGCTTCTAGTGCTTGCTCATCGTAGCAAAAGCTACGGCGGCCTTTAGGACTTTCAGCTGCACAGTCGCAAAAAAGGTATTCATCTGTAGCTGTATCGTGGCCAATAATATCTGGCTCGCCCTCTGTTAATTCCATCTGCCATACCGACCACAATTTTTGTTTATTAGCGGCTAGCTTTACTTGTACGCTTAGCCACGGTATGTGTTTATGGCGGTATATATTTTTCTCAAATCTTGCTTGCAATGTTGCCAAAAGTGTTGCAGTTTGTGCATCTGTTAAAGTAAACTGAGCCATAAGTACCCCATTTAAATAAGTTTCAAATATACTTAACTTAAAAAACTGCCTAACAATTGCAACCTAAAACAAAATTAATAACATGGTATGCCCATTAGTATTTCTATCTAGCGCAAGCCTCTTTTCGTATACTAAACATTACTTATTTATACCCCTATTATCTATGAAAAAACAAGTAATACTTTAGCACAGGTTGGCTAACACTCTTTGCCTTGCTATTGACCTGCGCTAGTGGTGCTAATAAATTGTCAAGTTGGTTATTTAAATTTTGATACTCCTTAGTAGCGCAAGTCTCTTGACTTGTGCTATGCGTTACTTAGTTTTTAAAGCTATTATTTGAAAAAACAAGTGACATGGCAGCACAGGTCGGCTATGCTGCTATGCTACGCTGCAGACCTGCGCGAGTGGATGTACAGAAAAAGCAGCGTAGTGATGTAATGAGTAGCATTAATAAAAAGTTCGGTTTTATAAGCCAAAACGAACAAGCAATTATAGATAAAACTAGAACAGATATAGACAAGCGTTCGTTTGAGTATTT
>JAAFHG010000175.1 GCA_013297585.1 Chitinophagales bacterium | reverse complement strand
GCTATTGCATCTGTTGCTTGCGCCACCACATCATCGGTAAATGGCTTAATTGTTTACAGATTGTTTCAGGCATTGGGAGGTTGCGTGGGTATGGTAGCTTCTCGTGCTATGGTAAGAGATTTATTTGACGTGAAAGACAATGCCAAAGTATTCTCAACACTGATGTTGGTCATTGCTGTATCGCCTATTATAGCGCCTACATTGGGTGGCTACGTTACAGCTTACTTTGGCTGGCGTTATATTTTTGGGGTGTTAATTACCATTATCAGCATTATACTTGGAGGTGTGTATTTTTTACTACCAGAAAGCAAGCAACCCGATGCAAATTTTTCACTAAAACCTGCGGCTATATTTAACAGTTTTGCCACCATTATTAAGCATCCACAATTTATTATTTACACACTTACAGGTTCGCTTACTGCGGCAGCTTTATATGCTTATATTAGCGGCTCGCCGTATGTATTTATGGTATTGTTTAAAGTAAGCGAAAAGCAGTACGGGTGGATATTTGCCATCATTGCTGTGGGCTTAATTGGGTCAAGCCAGTTTAATAGTTTGCTACTAAAAAAATATAAATCAGAGCAAGTAATGCGAATAGGCATTTACATACAAAGCACCATTGGTATTATACTGGTGGTTTTATCAGTATTAAATGTACAAGAACTGTACTTTACTATCGCATTAATATTTGCATTTTTATGTTGCCAAGGTTGCATTTTTCCAAACGCATCTGCTTTATCTATGGCGCCTTTTGGGCACAATGCTGGCAGTGCATCGGCATTAATGGGCTTTTTGCAAATGAGTATTGGTGCGCTGATGTCTGCACTTGTAAGTGTATTTCAAAATGGCACATCGCTACCTATGACAGGCATTATGGCTTTCTGTTCTATATTGGCTGCTTTACTGTACACTTTTGGTAGTAAGCACATTTCTAATAATGCCACTAAAGCCATGGTAGAGGAAGAAGAGATAGATATGGTGAGTACGTTGTAATCGCTGCTTTATTCTTCATCCAATTTTAGCTCCATTAACAACCTATTTGGCAAGGCTTTTTGCGCATTAGCACCCATTTTCTTTAGTTCTTCAACTTTACCAACTAAGTTACCACGACCAGTACTTAACTGCTTAAATGCATCATCGTAGCTCTGTTGTGCTGCTGTAATTTTTTTACCTACATCTTCTAGGTTTTCTACAAAACTTACAAACTTGTTGTATAATAAACCTGCCTTATCAGCAATGTCAATGGCGTTTCTGTTCTGCAATTCAACTTTCCATAAGTCTGCAATTATTTTAAGTACAGCCAATAAATTGGTAGGGCTTACCAGCATTATTTTCTTGTCGTAAGCATATTTCCACAAGCCATTATCGTGCTTTACTGCTTCTAAAAATGCAGGTTCTATGGGTATAAATAGCAGCACATAATCTAGTGCTTTTGCATAGCGTGGATAATCCTTTTTAGCTAGCCCATCTATATGTTGCCTTACAGATTTTATATGGTCTATTAAATGCTGCTGCTGGCTCGCTACATCACTTGCAGCGATATAGGCTTCCCATGCTACTAGCGATACTTTGCTATCTACAATTATCTTTCTTTGGTCAGGGTAATAAATGGTTACATCAGGCTGCAAGCCTCGCCCTTGCTCGTCTTTAATAATATTGCCTGCGGTATCTTTTATAAAATCTTGTGTAAGATATTCTCTGTTTTTGGCTAGCCCACTGTGTTCTAAAATACTTTCTAAAATCATCTCGCCCCAGTTGCCCTGTTGCTTTACATTTCCTTTTAAAGCGGTAGTTAAGTTATTCGCTTCTTGGCTTACAATACGGCTCATTTCCATTAAACGTTCTATGTGTTTGCCAAGGGCAAAACGCTCTTTACTTTCTGCATCATACGTCTGTTCTACCTTTTGTTTAAAATCTACCAATTGTGTTTTCAATGGCTCAAGTATATACTTCATTTGCTCACCATTATGCACAGAAAACTGTTGCGTTTTCTTTTCCATAATGGTATTAGCCATGGTTTCAAATTGAGCTAGTTGCGTCGTTTTCATTGCTTCATAATCTTGCCTAAGTACTTGCAGCTTCTCTTGTTCTGCATGCAATGTTGCGACGTTTTGCGCTTGTGCAGCCCTTAGCCTTAGTAGGTCATTATTTATCTGAATTTTCTCAAGTTTTATCGTATTTAGTTCTTGCTTATTGGTATCGTATAGGGTTTTAAAAGTAGTCGCATCAGTTTGCAGTGCCACTATTTGTGTAGCCTGTGTTGCTGTTAATTGTTGCTGCTCTTGTAGCCTTGCTTGTAGTTGTTCATTGGCATTAGCTTGTATAGCAATTTTAGAACCGATAGTTACTGTTTTTATTAGCCAACCAATGACAATACCTACAACTAAAGCGGCTAGTATAAAAATATATTGCTCCATAAAATATTTTAGAAAAGTGAATGTAAAAATGATACGATAATCTATTGAGTTTAATGGCATTATATACACCTAATGAACCTCGCAATTTACTAAGTACCTTATTAAAATAATACTTACGCCTTAACGTATTAGTACCACCGTACCTTTTCTGTAAACAGCACCACAATTGGTAGTTGCAACTATCTGGTATACATAAGTGCCAGGTGCTTGTGCAATGCCTTTGTAAGTGCCGTTCCAGCAAGGGTTACTGTTATTACCACTAAAAATGTGTTCACCAAAACGATTGTAAATATCTAACTGGAGCTGAGATGTATTGCCCCATTTTTTTACGCCAAAGCAATCGTTAATACCATCACCATTAGGGGTAAAAGCCGATGGCATTTGGTAGCCAATATCTGATGCGGCATTAGATACGGTTACTAATATAGAATCTTCGCCATAGCAGCCTTGTGCACTATAACTTTTTACATGATACATAGTTGTTACAGAAGGCGTAGCAATAGGATTTGCAGTGGCTGGAAATTGCAACGTTTGTGTGGGATACCAAAAATATTTAGATCCACCACTTGCATGTAAAGTGGTTACACCTTTTACACAGTTAATATCATTATCTTTTGTAAGTACCAAACTTGGGGGCTGATTAACTATTACCACCACAGAATCTGTTGTACTACAATTGTTGGTATCGGTTACTGTAACATTGTATTGGGTAGTAATTGTGGGCTTGGCTATAGGATTAGCAATTGTGGTATTACTAAGGCTAGCGTTTTGCTGCCATGCGTAAATGCCTGCTGTGCCTACTACTTGCAAAGTGGTACTATCGCCGCTACAAAAGCCACTATTGCCAGTAATACTAAACACAGGATTAGGCAATAACTGCACAGCTACAGTATCGCTACTGAAACAATTGGGTAAATTGTAGCCTGTAACTATAAAACTTGTGTTTAACAAAGGCTGTGCAATTGGATTAGCAATAGTGGTAGACGATAGATAACTATTTGCCTGCCACACATAGTTACTAGCACCATTAGCTTGCAATTGCAAGCTAATGCCTGTACAAATGGCCGTATCGGTAGTTATGGTAAGTACAGGCTTATTAATAACAGTAATTAATACAGAATCATTCGTTATTATTAATGGTGCAAATACAATATCATCTAATGCAAAATCATTACCTTTTCTAATGGTATCTTTATTAATAACCGATATTGACGCATTGGTGGCACTTCCAGATTGCCATGTTGTATAAAATTGCTGCCAAACACCTTCTACTGAATTTGCATTAAAAATATTTCCAATTTGATTGCCGTTAATTGAGAATTGTAATTCAGCAGGATTATCAGGGTGAATAGACTGTAACCAAACCGAAAAAAAATATTTAGTATTGGGCATTACAGCAATATTTTGTTGCCAAATAATTTTGTTAAATACACTATCGCCATTTACTAATAACATATTGCCAGTGCCTGTGGTGTGGTCAGTATGAGCGTTTAAAAATGTATGCCATGGGTAAGAATTAGGACCTACAAAATATACCCCTTCTGGTATACCTGTTAGCGAGTATGTGTATTGTGAGGTAAAGCCTGTATTTCCTGCAGAAAAATCTGGATTTACTGCTAAATTAGTACCTATTGATTCAGTTTTTAATTGATATTTTGTTGTAGATGTGGGTGTTGCAATTGGGTTAGGTATTGTACTATCGCTTAAACCTATGTTGGGCAACCATACATAGCTAAATGCTGGTAAAGCTATTAGTGGTATAGATTGACCAATGCATATAGCTGTATCGTTAGTAACTATTAAGGTATCTACCAACTCTTTTTTAAAAGTATGGCTATAAGTATAGTTGCTGGTATGCATACCAATGTAACTGGCACTAGCCACAAAATGGCACAATACCGAAAAAAGTAAAAAGAAAACCCCTTGTTTTAATTGCATTGCTTAATAAATAGTAGTACCTGCGTAAATATTTGCTGGTAAATTGTGTTAATTTAAATTTGCCAGCGCTATGAAAATAATTAAAGTATGTGTATGATTGATTTTAAGAAATTAAAAAATACCTTAAAAATGAAACTAACACATATTACCAACACAAAGCACTTTTAATAATAGTTTAACGATGCTTTAGAAGTTAAAATTACTTATGTAAACATATTGGCAGCTAAATACTTTGTTAATATTGGCGCTCTATATATTAAAATTAATTATAATATATTTTATTTATTGGGTAGTAAAAGTTTTAGAAACATTGTTTTAAAATGTAACAACCGAATGAATAAATTTACCACTTAATTATACATGCCAATATGATTTTACAAAAATGTGTACCCCTGTTTGTTTTATTATTTGCTACCAATTGTATGTACGCACAAACCATAATTCCACTTTACAACGGTACTATACCAAACGCCAAACCATGTAACAAAACAGAAGACAACACTGTTAAAGGTAGGGTATCAAACATTATTAGCCCATGCCTGTATGCATATATACCAGAGAAAAAAGATAGTACTAAAACTTGTGTTATTATTTGCCCAGGTGGTGGTTATTCAAGATTAGCCATAGACCATGAAGGCCACCAAGTAGCACAAGCTTACAATAAAAAAGGTATTACCGCTTTTGTGTTAAAAAACCGCTTACCTATTGATGCAGATTGTTGCGAGAACAAAGAAATAGTAGCATTAATGGATGCACAACAGGCTGTAAAACTTGTAAGAGAAAAAGCCGCTGAATATGATGTAAATGCAAATAGTATTGGTTTAATGGGCTTTTCTGCGGGTGGACACTTGGCAAGCACCGCAGGCACACACTTTAATACTGCGGTAATAGAAAATGCCAACAACACATCTGTAAGACCTGATTTTTTAGTACTTGGCTACCCTGTAATTAGTTTTAGCGATAGTCTTACACATATGGGCTCTAGGGATAATATGCTTGGTAAAAACCCTACAGAAGCAAAGAAGATATTGTACAGCAACGAGCTACAAGTAACACCACAAACACCGCCCACATTTTTGTTACATGCTGCGGACGATAAGACGGTAAAAGTAGATAATAGCTTATTGTTTTTTATGGCTTTGCAAAAAAATAAAGTACCTAGCGAAATACATATTATGCAAAAAGGTAGCCATGGTTTTGGGCTAAATAATAAATTAGAACCTACAAATTGGATGTTAAACGTATTTGCCTGGATGAAAGCGAATAGCTTTATAAAAGGCGATGTAGCGTTGTAGTTGCTAGTACAAAGAGGGTAGGGGCGTACTTTGGTAAACGAAATAAAAAGAGCATCTGCCTATATTGGTAATTGCTGCTATAAAAATAGTTAAGTTCAATTTTCAGAATAATTGTATTTTATTGAAATTTGTGTTCAAATTCTAAAGTGAGGCTCAATTTTATTGAGCATTTTTATCTCAAGATATGCATTATATATAGCATAAATAGACGCTCCAAGTGATAAAGCTATCAAAATCTTTAATAGCAAAGGATTTCAGAGTATTCTACAATAAAGAATTAGAGAATTAAATCCAATAAAAAACCCCCAACTAAGGGGGCTGTGTAGCGAAATCGGGATTTGAACCCGAGACCTCAGGGTTATGAATCCTGTGCTCTAACCAACTGAGCTATCTCGCCATTTTGGGCTGCAAATATAGGAGTATTAGCGAAAACAAAAGCAAGTAATTTCTAAATTCTCCAATCTTCATTTACACAAATAAAAAAGTAGCAGCTGATACTATCAACTACTACTTTCTAGTTTTTACAATGCGATATTAGTATTTCAGTAATTTGTCTATTCTTTGTATTACTTTATCAACTGTAGGTAACATGGCTGCCTCTAAGTGCATATTCATTGGTACAGCGGGCAAGTTTAATGCACCAACAACCTCAACTTTTGCATCTAGAAAATAGTAGCAATTATTAGAAATTCTTAGTGACAATGCTTCTGCAAATGAATTGTTCTGTTGCTCTTCGCTTAACACTATTACTTTACCATGCTTGCTTGATGCTTCAAATATTAATTCTTCATCTAAAGGATACAATGAACGTAAATCAATAATTTCTATTTGTCCTGGGAATTTTTTTGCGGCCGCTTTTGCCCAATACACACCCATACCGTAAGTAATAATACAAATACTTTCGCCATGCTTTATTCTATCTACATCGGCTGCAAGTACTATATTTCCTTTACCCAAAGGCAAAATATAATCTCTTGATGGCTCAATGCTTTTAGCGTCATCGGTACCTGCTACTTTGCTCCAATACAAACCTTTGTGTTCTAATACCACTACAGGGTTTGGATCGTAATAAGCCGCTTTCATAATACCTTTCATATCGGCTGCATTTGATGGATAAGCCACTTTTATACCTTTTACAGATAATAAAGTACTTTCTATACTACCGCTATGGTAAGGACCACCACCATTGTAAGCACCTACAGGTACACGTAATACCATGCCTACAGGAAACTTACCATTGGTTAAGTAGCAAGATTTTGATATTTCGCTAACCAACTGATTAAATGCTGGATAAATATAATCGCCATATTGCACTTGTACAATTGGTTTTACACCCATGGCAGATAAACCCACTGTTGAACCTACAATATACGCTTCTTGCACTGGCATGTTAAATACTCTGCTATCGCCAAAGCGTTCTGCTAGGTTAGCAGTTTCTCTATATACACCACCTAATCTTCTGCCTACATCTTGACCATAAAGAATAGCTTCTTCATGGTCTTCCATTATTTCTTCTATGGCATGAAGCGCCGCTTCTACCATCATTATTTTTTCGCTAGATCTTGGGCTTCTATCACCTTTTTCGTCAGTAATAGTAGTTGGTGCAAAAACATGGTCTTCAACAGTTTTTACATCAGGTTCAGCAGCAGCCATCGCTTTTTCAAAACTTTCTGCCA
>JAAFHG010000691.1 GCA_013297585.1 Chitinophagales bacterium | reverse complement strand
GCCAGCCGGTTTTTTGAGACAGCAGTTGTGCTATGGTTGTTTTACCACAGCCTGAAACACCCATAATAATAATAACTTTATTTAACATAGTAACTGTGCAGGTTATACTAATATCGCCATTGAAAATACATTAAATAATAATACTAATGTTGAAGCCTTCCCAATTTTGTAAGCTTTCCCGTATTGGTCCAAGTATATTAAAGTTATAAAAGCACTTGCCATTGTCGCAAGCATGTTGGGTAGGTAGTGTGTTAGCAATGCTTGTGCCGTACAACAAAAAGAGCCAAACAATCACATACTCCGGCACTAATAAATTTTATACTCATTGTGTATTATGTTTCCTTAACTTTAAACATGAGCCGCAAATATAAATTTGGGGACAGCAGTCGTATGTACTTTATCAGTTTTGCCACAATACATTGGATAGATATATTTACAAGAAATGAGTACAAAGACGAATTGGTAAAGAGCTTTAAATATTGTCTGGAAAAGAAAGGGCTTAAGATATTTGCCTGGTGCATAATGCCAAGCCATGTGCACATGCTTATAGGCAGTGATGACAAACCGTTAGAAGACATTGTACGGGATTTAAAAAGGCATACTTCAGAACAATTAAGAAAATTAATAAAAGAACATCCGCAGGAAAGCAGGAGAGAATGGATTGTGTGGATGTGTGAAAGGGCTGGAAAGAAAAACGGCAACAATAGTAATTGGTCCCGAACGTTTCCGGGAGCAACAGCATAATAAACCAATAGAAATAAATAGTGAGAAAATGTACAATGAAATAGTATGGTATATACATCAAAATCCTGTTGTTGCAGGTTTTGTATATGAAGCGGAACAATGGATATACAGCAACGCCAAAGGATATGCAAACAATGATGGCATGATAAAGCTGGCAGAATGTTGACAGGCAAGAGTACAATGGCACAAGTACGCTAAGCAAAAAAGCCATCGCTGCATACTTGCCCCTATATTGGTGCAGGTATGTTACCGTTTTAAAAGGTCTTGCATTGGCGCAAGTGTGTCGGGTGGGTATGAGCATTAGTACTACTTGTGCCTTGTAAAAGAGTTTACAATAGTAGTTTTCAAAATTGGGCAGCAGGCAAAGCGGCAAGATAAAAGGCTCAAGTACACTAACGCACAAAAAAATATACTGCATACTTGCGCCAAAACCAAGTTCTTTTCGGATACTTGGACCAAAGGGGGGGAAACACATTTCAGTCAAAGACTGCAATGGATTGGCAACAAAGATACCTTTTACTAAAAGTGTTACAGCTACTAAAACAATAAAGAAATGACATTAAAAAAAACTTTATTTCAAATTTTGTTTATACTTTTTTTTTCTGCTCAACAAAGTTCAGCACAGAAAATTAGTATAGGCGATAGACTTACTATGCAATTATATCAGGAGAATATATTGATCATACAGAATCTAATGGGCGAAAGCAGTATTGGCATGTTGGATAAAGTAAAAATTAGGGTTGACACTATTATGACATACATTCATGGCATTACCTTTTTTAGATTTACGATTAATGACAAATGTATTCAAGTTGTAGATGATTCGCTGAAAGTATTATTTAGCACTTCAAAATGCAAAGATTTTATAGTGGCTTTTAACCCAAACAATCAAATAATGTATAGGCTAAAAGGGTTTTCAGGAAATGATTTGCTTTTTTTCTTAAAAGATATCAAAGGGCAATTATTAAGTAAGAAAAATATAGAAAATACTTTAGACAATCTTGATAGTTTATATATTGGAATTGAGTTTAAAAGGTTATATAAATCGATTAAGGAAGAAGCATTTGATGACAAGTCCTTAATTCAATGTTGGTAGTGTATCCCCATCTTGGTGCAGGTATGTTGCCGTTATAAAAGGTCTTGCATTGGCGCAAGTGTGTCGGGTGGGTATGAGCGTTAGCACTACTTGTGCCTTGTAAAAGAGTTTACAATAGTAGTTTTCAAAATTGGGCAGCAGGCAAAGCGGCAAGATAAAAGGCTCAAGTACACTAACGCACAAAAAAATATACTGCATACTTGCGCCAAAA
>JAAFHG010000303.1 GCA_013297585.1 Chitinophagales bacterium | reverse complement strand
CCACAAAGCGGGGGCTTTTACAGGGGCTTTAAAAGATAAAAAGGGCTTGATTGAAGAAGCTAGTACAGGCACTTTGTTTTTAGATGAGATAGGCGAAATGCACATTGACCTACAAAGCAAGCTACTACGTGTACTAGAAACGAGCGAGTTTATAAAAGTAGGCGATACAAAACCCACTAAAGTAAGTGTACGTATTGTGGCCGCTACCAACCGTGATTTACAGCAGGAAGTTAAAGAAGGCAAGTTTAGAGAAGATCTTTACTATAGGCTAAATGTTTTTACCATAGCCTTACCTGCCTTAAGAGATAGACGTAAAGACATCCCTTTACTAGCGCAGCATTTTGTACAAATTTTTGCCCAAAAAACCAATCAGCGAATTGATAGTATGAGCGACGATTTTTTACAACGCCTACAACAACATGATTGGAAAGGCAATATACGTGAGCTAAAAAATGTAATAGAAAGAGCCGTGATTTTAGCCAATAGTACACAATTGTCGGTAGATAGTTTGCCTTTTGATATGCAACACGAAACAACAACTAAACAAGGTAAATTACTATCAGCATTCGAACTAGCTAGTGTAGAAAAACTGCATATACAACGCGTATTAAACCATGCTAAAGGCAACAAAACAGAAACGGCAAGGTTGTTAAATATTGGCTTAACAACTCTGTATAGGAAAATTGAAGAATATAGTATTATGTAATCTATACAGCTTTGCAACTAATAAGTGGCATAAGCTTTCAATCATTACTATAATGCCATACTGTTCATATTTTATTTTTCGCCCAATATCTCGTGACCCATTTTATCTCTTTTGGTAGCCAAATATTTGGCATTATGTTCATTTGGCTTTATTTCTATAGGTACAATACCTACAATTTCTAATCCATAGCCTTTTAAAGCAGCACGTTTGCGAGGGTTATTGCTCATCAATTTTAGTTTGGTAACACCCAAATGACGTAGCATTTGTGCACCTACACCATAATCACGTTCATCCATGCCAAAACCAAGATGCAAGTTGGCTTCTACAGTATCCATACCTTCTTCTTGCAATTTATAAGCTTTCAGCTTATTTATTAGCCCTATACCACGACCCTCTTGGTTCATATACAATATAATTCCTTTCCCTTCGGATTCTACCATTTGCATCGCTTTGGCTAGTTGCTCGCCACAATCGCAACGAAAACTTCCCAAAATATCACCTGTAAAACAACTGCTGTGTACACGTGTAAGCACTGCTTCATTTATATGCCACTCGCCTTTTATCATGGCCAAATGTTCTGCACCAGTAGTTTTTTCTTTAAAGGCCACCAATTTAAAATGACCATTTTTGGTAGGCATATCCACACGAACTATTTCTTCTACTAGGCTATCGCTGGTTAGTCTATACTCAATTAAATCTTTAATGGAAATAATTTTAAGATCAAATTTCCTTGCAATTTCTATCAGTTGTGGCAACCTTGCCATCGTTCCATCTTCATTCATTACTTCTACTAAAACGCCCGCTGGTTCCAAGCCAGCCAATCTTGCAAGGTCTACCGTTGCTTCGGTATGGCCTGCTCTACGCAATACTCCACCCGTCATTGCCTTTAAAGGAAAAATATGCCCTGGCCTGCCCAAATCAGAAGGCTTAGTGTCTGGATGTATTAATGCTAAAATAGTTTTTGAGCGGTCCTGCGCAGAAATACCTGTGGTAGTGTCGGGTGCAATCAAATCTACCGATACTGTGAAAGCAGTTTCGTGTAAGGCAGTGTTAGTAGCCACCATTGGTGTAAGTTCTAATTCCTGACAGCGCTTAGCGGTAAGTGCAGCACATATTAAACCACGCCCCACTTTACTCATAAAATTGATGGCTTCTGGCGTAGCATATTTTGCTGCTATTATAAAGTCACCTTCGTTTTCACGGTCTTCATCATCTACCACTATAACCATTTTTCCTTGCTTTATGGCCGCTAATCCTTCTGCTATTGTATGTAACATAATTGCACTATAATATTAGCAAAGCTAATGGCTGTTAGCAATTGCAACGCCAATTGTGGTTAAATGATTTCTGTAATCGAAAAAAAGAAATATACAGTGAACAAAGCCTTACTGCGTGACCAAACTCGTGAAATGCTATTTTATTCAAAAAAAATCAATAAGATAGAGCCATAAAAAATGTGTGTTAGAACAGTGGCGCCTTTGGGCGAGCTGTTCTAACACACACTTGAAAAACTTGTCTATATATTAAGATGCAAACTAAATTATAAACCAAATAGACCACTGTTTAATAGTTGCAAGGTTTTGGTTCTGTATGCGTTAGGTACTAATAAGGAGATATTGTGATGGCTACCACCATAGCTCACCATAGTTACAGGTATTTCATTAATAGCAATGAATAATTTTTGCAAAACACTTTCTGTTTTTGCAATTTCATTACCTACAATAGATACAATGCTTTGGTTAGCTTCAACTTCTACATGGCCAAATGGTTCTAATTCTTGTACTATTTCTTTCAAAAATTCAGCACTATCAATGGTTACAGATACTGCCACTTCTGAAGTCGTAATCATGTCAATTGAGGTTTTGTATTTTTCAAATACCTCAAATACTTTTCTTAAAAAGCCATAAGCTAGCAACATGCGGCTACTCTTAATTTTAATAGCGATAATGCCATCTTTGGCAGCTACAGCTTTAATGCCTACGCTACCTGCTTCTTTAGTAATGACAGTACCTATAGCTTCTGGCTGCATGGTATTTAGCAACTTCACTGGCACGTTTTCTTGTTGTGCTGGCCAAATACAAGTTGGGTGTAAAATTTTTGCACCGAAATAAGCTAACTCAGCCGCCTCGTCAAAACTCAATTGCTCAATAGCGTTGGTTTTTTCTACAATACGAGGGTCGTTATTGTGCATACCATCAATGTCAGTCCATATTTCACACACCGTTGCATTTACAGCAGCAGCTACAAGCGATGCTGTATAATCGCTACCGCCACGTTTTAAATTATCTACCTCGCCTCTTGCATTTTTACAGATATAACCTTGTGTAATAAACAATGTTTTAGAGCCGTAATGCGCCAAAATAGGTGTTAGTTTGGCTCTTATTGCTTCTACATGTGGCTCACCATTAACATCGATACTCATAAAGTCTAGTGCAGGTAACAATTGGTGGTCAATACCTTGTTCTTCTAAAAACACACAGAACAATTTAGTACTTAACAACTCACCTTGTGCTAATATATCTTTATTCAACGCATCGCTGAAAGAGATACGTAAAATGATGTTTAAAAATTCGAAATGTTCGCTAACAATAGCATTGGCTTTAGCTTGCGCCTCTGTACCATTTGCCAATAACAATACAAAACTTCTGTAGTGTGCTTCTAATTTATCTATTGATTGCTTGGCAGCCTCACGGTCGCTCTTGGCTAAATGATTACTAATTTCTACAAGCGAATTGGTAGTGCCGCTTAATGCACTTAATACCACAATTTTTGGTTCAGCATCTTTGGTAATTAATTGTGCCACTTGATGCATACGTTCTGGCTTACCTACACTAGTACCGCCAAATTTCATTATTTTCATTACCCTACTTTTTTTGTGGGTGCAAATATATACCTACTTTAAACTGATTGAGCGAATGTTTTTGAGGTGATTTTTTATGATTGAAATCTGTGGTAGACATTTGCAGATGTAATTTTTAGCAGATTATTTTTTCGATTTTGATAATTTAATTTCATTTTTGAAAAACTCAAACATATCTTTGTTACATGGTTGTTATTACCAAAACCAAGCTAATACAGTTTTATGAAACCGATGCAAAGGCAAAAGAGCCTTTGATTAAATGGTATAATGAAACCTTATTAGCAGATTGGCAAGATTTCCACAGCATAAAACAAACTTTTAATAGTGTAGATGCTGTAGGCAACGACAGATTTGTGTTTAATGTAGCTGGTAACAATTACAGGATAGTCGCAATGATACATTTTGGCAAAAGAACTCTTTATATAAGATTTGTAGGTACACACAAACAGTACGACAAGATAGACTGTAAAACAATTTAAATATGAAAGAAATAATAACAAAAGCTGAATTTGTAGCAGCAGAAACAAAAATGAATGATTTACTAGAAATAGCTACTAAAAAAGGTGGCTTTGATAGTCTTACACCAAAAGAAAGCAAAGCACTAGACCAATATACCCAGATAGTAAAAGCCTATGAAGACATACACTATACAATAGAATTGCCACAAACTGTACAAGGTTTAATTGAATTGAAGATGTACGAAATGAAGTTAAAACAAAAAGAACTTGCAGTAATGCTAAATACAACCGATACAAAGCTCTCAGAAATAATGCATAATAAAAGAAAACCAAGCTTATCATTTTTAAAAGCACTTCACCAAGTTTTGGGTATTGATGGTAATTTACTTTTGAAGATTGCGTAATTAATTAAGATTTTAATGACGATATTATAAAAATTGACTGCAACATACCATTGCAGTTTTTTATTCAATAGCTCAAACTAAGCTTTACTACCGCCACGCTTTTCCTTACTTTTGCAGCCCTAAATAAAGGCAATACATAAAGATTGTGTTGCAAAATTTAGGTAATACAATTTGCCCACAGATGTCGCAAATCCTCTCAGATTAAATCTACTTATCTGTGCATTTTCTATATATGTGGGCTAAAAAATAAAGAAACTACAAGCAATGGAATTATCAAAAAACTTTGAACCGCAAGCAATAGAGCTAAAATGGACGGATGTATGGAAAGAGAAAGGCTACTTTAAAAGTGTGCCTGATGCGAGAGAAGCTTATACTGTGGTCATTCCGCCGCCAAACGTA
The DNA here is from genome assembly GCA_013297585.1 of Chitinophagales bacterium. Lineage (GTDB taxonomy): Bacteria > Bacteroidota > Bacteroidia > Chitinophagales > Chitinophagaceae > Parasediminibacterium. The sequence goes on along the minus strand of JAAFHG010000303.1, from coordinate 237 downwards.
ACAGGTGTGTTACACATGGGCCATTGCTTAAACAATACCATTCAAGATATATTGGTGCGCCGTGCACGCATGATGGGTAAAAATGCTTGTTGGGTGCCTGGTACCGACCATGCTTCTATTGCTACAGAAGCTAAGGTAGTGGCCATGTTGCGTGAAAAAGGCATTGCAAAATCATCTTTATCGAGAGAAGAATTTTTAGGTTATGCCTGGGAATGGAAAGAGAAATACGGTGGCATT
>JAAFHG010000484.1:676-3017 GCA_013297585.1 Chitinophagales bacterium | reverse complement strand
ATAATATTTTCCTGTGCCTCCAGTACGAGTATTGGTGAATATATTATTTTTAGTAAAAATAGTTTGCACTCTAACAGTTGCTGTAGATAAATCTCCTCTTAATAAACAAAAAGAATTTAACGCTCCTGTAGTTAATGTTCCGTGTATATCTACTGTATTATGAAAAACATAATCTATTGGGTCAGGTGCAGCACCATGACGAGCCCAAATACCTATAATACATCTACTTGTAACATCATTTAACCCATTATAATTACCTAAAGAAATCATATTATTATAAATAGAATCTTTAGTAGTTGTGCTAATTATAGCAATACCTGTTACAACAGGTGGAGCTGTTGCTGTTACACCTGTAGTAGCATTGCTTAATCCATAAATTTTATTATTAAAAATTATTGGACTCACACCTCCACTAACACCAATTGCACCAACAATAATTGATGAAGTTCCTATAAAATTTGATGTATCTGCAATTTTATAAATTGTATTACCACTTACTACAGGATTAACTCCATAACCCAACAAAATACCTTGTGCAGCAAATGCTGCACTTGATGCTGCTGATGTTAATCTAGAATTACACATTAAATCATGAATAATATTATTGCTAATATTTACAGTACCAATTGTAGTGCCTGTTATAGTTGCAATTGCTCTAAGAGTTGCAGTTGTACTGTTAGAAATATTAGTAAAATTTTGAATGGTATTATTAGTAATTGTTAAGGCTGTTCCTGCTCCGCTTCCACTTAAGGTTGGCATATTAATACCATAACTTGTATTAGATGTTGTAGAGCCAGATGCACCTGCTATCATATTATTTGCAACAGAGTTACCAATAGTATTATTATCTATGGTTAAAGTTGTAATTTGACCAGAGTTGTAAATACCCCAAATACCCAATGTATTTGTAGAACTTGCATTGTTAGTAGAAGATAAACCTCCCATTTTATTATTGCTAACATTTGCAGAACTTGTTGTTGCTAAATGAATACAAGTTACGCCTGCTGTAGGAAAAGGCGAAAAAGTGTTACTAGAATTACCAATAACAGAAATTGAACCAGTAGAAGAAGTTGAGCCAAAAGTATTAAACGATGTATTACCAACATTTACACTTGCAGTTCCTGTAACATAAATTCCTGTAAAAGCCATTGTAGAACCAATTGCAAATCCACCAGCAGTTGTAATATTAAAATTAGTAAAAGTATTTCCTTGAATTGAAGTTGTTGTAGTAGTAGTTCCTCCAACTGCAATTGCAGTAAATTGCAATAAAACAGTATTTAAAGCAGCACCAGATGTTAATGTATAGTTTCCTGTTGCAGTATTACTACTATATCCAAAAATATTGCTTGTAATAGAAGTTCCATTACCTGTTGCAACATTAATAATATAACTTGTTTGCCCTGTAGTTGCTGTTCTTGAAGCTGTTTGATAAAATTTATTACCAGAAATTGTAAAACTATTAGAACTATTTGCAACAGTGCTTGCCAATAAAATTGCACAACTAGAAGCTGTAGCATTCCAATAGTCATTAATATTACAATTACTAATAGTGTTGCCACTATTATCTACACTTGCACTTGTGCCAGAGCTATAAATTGCATTTATTGGCAAATTAGAACCAACAGAAGATATAGTACAACTATTAATAGTATTACCATCATTACCTGTTGAGGCTCCTGAGCCAAAAACTATTGTACCCGAAGTTGCAGTTGTGTTTGAGCCCAATATGCTACAATTTGAAATTGTATTGCTTGATGCATCATTTTGAAACTTAATAGTAGCTGTTGCACTTGTGCCACTATTAGAAAAAGTTAATGAATTTCCACCAGTATCAAAACCATTAACAGATACATTGTCTGCACCATTAAAGTTTACTAAAGATTTGCCAGCAGCAATAGCACCAGAAACTGTTCTTGCACCACTAGGATTAATAGTAAGTGTTGTCCAATTTCCTTGTGCAAGAGAGTCGTTGCCTGTTTCAGTAACATCTGCATTAATTGTAATAACAATGTTACTACCAGCCTGCGAACCTCCAGAATTTATAGCAACAAAAGCTGCTCCTAAATTTGTGTAAGTAGTTCCATTTAAGGTTCCACCTGCCGAGCCACTTATGGCAACTTGGGCTTTTAACGAAAATGTTCCCAAAAGTGCAAAAGCACATAAGAAGAACAGTCGTCTAAGTAAATTGTTTGTTCTTGTAAATTTGATCATTTTGTTTGTTTTATATAATTATAATTGAGTTGTTTAATAAATAATATTATCAAGAGGTTGGTTTAGGGTTAAAATTAATCACATCGCAATTTATTTTCTTTAATTCACAATATTTTGCTAATTGATTGAA
>JAAFHG010000484.1:0-666 GCA_013297585.1 Chitinophagales bacterium | reverse complement strand
AATTAATCAATTAATTGAGTGAAATGCTTGTTTTAATAATTTTTATATATTTACCAACAATAACCCAAAAACATACTTAAATTTCATATAATTGAAAAATAATAACCATAAATTTCTGTTGTTACAATTAATATTTTTTTTCGCCCTTTGGGCAAATATTTCGCAAGCACAACAAGAAATTAATTTAACAGATATAAAAATTGATACCTCAAAAATTAGTGAGTTGGAAAATAGTGTTAAAACTATTCATAACAGAAATCCAGAGTTAGGCATTAAACAACTTGACACCCTATGTTCATACTACAAACAAGCATCAAAAACAAACGAATATTATATTGCAAAAGTTAAGCTTGGGCATTGCTACAATACACTTCAAAGAAATTATTTGGCAATTAGTGTTTACGAAAACTGTGCAAAATATTTTAACCAAAAAAATGATAGCCTACATTTATTTCATGTTTATACTGGCATTGGAAATGTATATTTTATATTAAAAAATTATTTAAAGGCAAAAAATTATTACGAACTTGGCATAAACATTTGTAACGAAAACAAAATTCCTCATCAAAAGTTTACTGCTATCAAAATTTAACAAATACTTTAATAGAGTTTAATAAGTACGATTCAGCAATTATTGTTCTAAAAAAATCGGCAACATTATTGCCA
>JAAFHG010000652.1 GCA_013297585.1 Chitinophagales bacterium | reverse complement strand
TTTAATAGCTGAAATGAGTAAAAAAATTAAGTATTTTTATTTTTACCGTAATTAAACAATGAAAAACTTTATAACGATATCCGTTTTTTCAGCTTTTATTATACTGAATATTAGTTTGTGCGGACAAGTTTTAAATTGCTACGCAAATGTCACAAGTATAGCGAGTACCACACTTAATGTTAGTAACGTCAATGAAAGCTTTGATACTTTTGAAGATGGGGAAGAAGTCGTTATTATGCAAATGCAAGATGATGTGATTGGTGCGAATACCTTAGATGACGCTAATTTCGGAAATCTATCTGCAATTGCAAGTACTGGCTTATATGAGGTGAGGACAATTGTAAGCCACACAGAGGCATTAGGGCTTCCTGTAACAATTACCTTAAATGCAGCGCTTACAAATACCTACAATACTGGTGTAAACAGTTCGGTTCAAATCATTAGTTTCAGAAATATGGGAACGCCAATTAATTACGCAACAGTCGCAAATATCACTGCTTTGGCTTGGGATGGAAATGTAGGTGGCGTAATTGCTTTGAATATACCAGGGACTTTAACTTTAGGGCACAACATTAGTGCAAATGGAGCTGGATTTCGAGGTGGTGCGCGCTCCAATAATTTTTATATCGGAGGAACGGCTTGTTACAATACACCTTTTAGAACTAATAATAACCAAGCAGGCTTTAAAGGTGAAAGTATTTATAAAAATACAACGGCTAATTATACCAATTCCCGCGCTAAAATCTTAAATGGCGGCGGCGGCGGCGTACAAATTAATGCCGGCGGCGGCGGCGGTAGTAACTATACGGGCGGCGGTGCAGGTGGCAACGGTTGGAATAGCACTGCTACTGGATGTAGCTTTGCGGCTGGCGGTTTTGGTTTTGGTGGCATTGCATTAAATACCTCCCTAAGTGCTACACGCATTTTTATGGGTGGCGGTGGCGGTGGTGGGCAACAAAATGATGGTGTAGGCACTAATGGTGCAAATGGTGGTGGTATTATTTTAATAAAAGCCAATCAACTGATTACAACTGGTGCTTGTGGTACACTTAGCATTAGCGCCAATGGTAGTGCAGCGGCCAATAGTGGTAATGATGGCGCTGGAGGCGGTGGTGCGGCAGGAAGTATTGTTTTAAATATCAACAGTTTTGCTGTGGCCGCAACTTGCCCGCTCGCTGTAACTGCAAATGGTGGAAATGGAGGGACAGTTGCTACTAGTACACATGCAGGCGGTGGCGCTGGAGGACAAGGCTATATTGTGTATTCCATTCCTCAACCTACAACAAATGTGACTACAACAACATTGAATGGCAACCCTGGCTGCAATAATAATTCCTTACCTTGCACAAATAGCGCAGGCTCGGCAACAGGAAGTAATAACTCAGGGATTATCGCAAATGTATTGACGCCTTTGCCGATTGAACTACTTTCATTTTCTGTTCAAGCTTGTCAAAATGCGGTTTGTATTATATGGGAGACCGCATCAGAAGTGAACAATGATTTTTTTACAGTTGAAAGGTCACAAGATGCTTTGCGGTTTGAACCTATAGCCAGAATAAAAGGCAGTGGGAATAGCGACACCAAAAGGTCTTATCGTTTAACAGATGATTTGCCTTATCGTGGCATTGCCTATTACCGACTAAAGCAAACCGATTATAATGGTGCTTTTAGCTATTCAAATATAGCGATGATAGACTTAGCAAATAAAGGCTTATTTGAGTTTAAATTATTTCCCAATAGTAATGATGGGAAGCTTATAAATATAGAAGTAATGGCTAATAAAGGCGAAAGTATCAGCATTAGTATTTTCGATGCTTTAACCAAAGTTTGTTATCAAAGTACCATTACCATACCCATTCAGGGTCAGAATAGCATTGCGATTCAACCCCAAAGCGCATTGCCCAAAGGTGTATATACGATTGCATTGCAAGCACAGAGAAAAGTATATAATGGGAAATTGGTGGTGGAGTAGGGAATAGCTTTTTTTAAACTATTCTCATATACTGGATTCATTTTTGTTAAATTTTTAATAAAAAAATATAAAAGTATTGTACAAATAATATTTCATGTCTACTTTTAAAAAATAATCAAACCAAAACCGCTAAAAATTGCCCTGATAGTTATCAGAAAGTGAGTAAGCACAAAACGTAAACACTATGAAATAGCCATGTTTGAAAAACATATTCCGATAG
>JAAFHG010000382.1 GCA_013297585.1 Chitinophagales bacterium | reverse complement strand
TACATTCAGTAATTTTTTCGCCATTATCTTCTTCAATTGCGGCTTCATATTCACGCATCACCTTCATTATTGGGTGATTACTACTGAAGATATTTTCCAAAACCGTTTTGGTCTCGTCAAAGTGAGGGTCTTGCTCAAACAGCGCCACCGTTACATCTTTATTTACAAAGAGTTTGCCTTTATCGGCCGTTTCTTGCCCCGCCAAAATGCGTAATAGGGTACTTTTTCCTACGCCATTTCTAGCAATCAGCGCAATTTTATCGCCCTCGTTTATGTGGAATGAAATATTGTTAAACAGTGGATTAACACCAAAACTTTTTGTAAGCCCTTCGGCAGAAACATAATGCATAGGCGGCAAATATAACACTGTGGGCTATGTATGGTGTGTGAAGTTTGATTTATGATGACGAAGGAAGCATCTAATGATATTGTGAAAAGAAGATGATGTAACCAGCATTTGTACTACTATGTAGCATCGTTGCGTCGCACACTTTTGCGCTTTGTTCGCTGTGCAGCTTTGTTTGTCTGAACGGGGATTTTGTAGGATTTGAGGGATTGAAGGGGTTGAATTTGGTCTGTGAAAGTTGAAAATTTGGTACACAGTAACAGCTAGTTACTTTTTGTATAAGGAAAAGATATTTTTGATAAAATCTCTTTTTCAAAACGTGTTTCAATACGATTAATTTCTTCCTTACTCAATTCATCTTTGTAGCACCATTTTGTACCATTATTTTGCCCAACAATAGCTAATTGACAATACGCCGTGTTATTCCAATTCGTACTATCACCTCTAAAGCCTATTTCATATATCTCTTGTGGTGAAGAAGGAAAATAAACGTAGAACCGCTCTACATTATATCCTGGCATCTCAATCTTCCATTTCGGTGGTAAGCTATGAGAGGAATCATTTTTTAGCATATTCACTATTGCCTTCTCTACTTCATACTTAGAGCTATTAAAGTCATAGAACACAATACGGCCAGGTGGAGATACGATACAAGAAATCAAAAAAACAAAACATACTACTGTTAATATTGAAAGAATGTACTTGTGTGTAATGCTTTTTTTCATTTAGATGTTTGTTTTTTTTGCTTTGCGAAACTTACAGTTTCGTGGTTGTATTATTTTGCCTTAAGCAAAGTTTTTTATTGCTACAAGCAACTAAAGTTTCTTGAACCATAAGCCTATTGAACCATATTTTTCATTATGTGGTGCTAACCTAGTCATAAAAGAATCGCTTGGATGACAAACACCAAATTGTTCAACGGCTTTCGATGAATAGTACGAAAGTATAGCAGAGTTTTCAAAACCATTACAATCTCCCGAATTCCATTTACCAATGGTATCAGTAAAAAAAGAAACCTTCCTATTCATATAAAATGTAGAATCCGATTTAAAAACTATTTCAAAGCTGTCAAGCAAAAAGTGGTCATTTGAGAATTTGCCTAGACTGCCAGATTCTTTTAAAGTTTTTTCTTTATCAAATTTATATCTACCGATTTGGCTATAGAAGCAATTGTTATTATCATTTAGATTACTAGCACAAGAAGCAAAGAAGCAAAAAATGCCAAGTAGATTTCTAGTTTTCATAAAAAAATGATTAAAAAATGTGGTTAAAAAACTACAAGTTTCGTAATGCGAACCATAAAAGTTCTATTGCAATATAAAATAATTCTCTCTATTGTTTCGCCTTTTTCACCCCAAAACCCCTTGTATGGCAATAAATGTTGGTTCTATGATAAAATGTTTATGTCTTTTACTAAAATGTTTTCCTCCGGTAATAAAAAAAGGTCTTCCGTTAACAAGAAATGTTCTTCCGTTGAAGAAAAAAGATTGTCTTGGGATAAAATGTTTTATTCTTTTGGACAATTGTGCATAAAAATTAAGCATTTGAAGCACTTTTAAGGTCAATTTAAGTCAAAGTGTCATAGTTTGATAAAGTTATCTTTGTGCCCTTTGTCTTCTTTGTTTCGTTGGGTGAAACCTCTACGCTAAGGAAAAAGCCGCAAAATGATAAGAACGTACAAGTGAGTGACACAACCGAAGCATCATAGTAGTACAGCAGTTAGTAACATAAAACAAGTTTTTGTTAGATGCTTCGTACCTCGGCATGACAAGAAAAGCCGTTGCGCCCTTTGCCTTCTTAGTTCCTTTGCGTGAAATCCTCTTGCGTGGAACTACACAAACTGAAAACTATCGCCGTCAAACAAGCCTTTGTCGCTGAGTTTTAAATGCGGAATAACGAGTAAGGCCATAAAACTGAGGGTCATAAAAGGGGCGGCAAGGGTGCTGCCTAGTTGATCTTTTACAAACGCATCGATGGCTGTGTAAGAAGCAGCTACTTGGTAGCCATCGTTGGCACTCATTAAACCCGCCACAGGCAAGCCAAGCACATGCTGACCTTGTGTGCCTACTGCACTTACACCACCTTTTTCTTGAATTACCAGATTAATGGCTTGGGCAAGGCGCTCATCATCTACACCAACGGCTACAATATTGTGACTATCATGCGCTACCGACGAGGCAATAGCGCCTTGCTGTAAACCAATATTTTTAATAAACGCTTTAGCTACAGGTGCATTGTGGTAGCGATTAACCACTACCATTTTTAATATATCTGCTTCAATATTAGATGTAAGATGTACGTTGTTAGATGTTTTGTCTGACGATATATCACACATCACACATCCAACATCATACATCAATTTGTTGGTAATTAACTGACCTTCTAAAGCTTCAATTACTGGTATTTTGCCATCGGTAATAGGGTAGTTGTTGGTGGTAATAGCCAATTGTTCGGTAGTAATCGCATCGCAGTCAAACTGATTAATGGGCGTAACCGCAACAGATTGTATAAACGATTTACCATTTTGTGCCACTAATTCGCCATTAATATAGGTATGGCTAATATTGAAGTTTACAATATCATCAGCAATAATAAAATCCGCATCGTCACCCACACGCAGCAAGCCAATATCTAGCTTATAGTGCAGCACAGGGTTTACACAAGCTGCTTGCAGAATATTAAAAATATCAATGCCTTTTGCCACAGCCCTTGCACACAATTGGTTAATATGACCAACCATCAAACTATCAGGGTGTTTATCATCGCTACAGAATAATATCTCATTTGGGTAATCGTGTAGCAAGTCAATTAAAGCTTCAAAGTTTTTTGCCGCACTACCTTCACGAATAATAATCTTCATACCGTAACCAAGCTTATCAAGGGCTTCTTCTTTGGTAAAACACTCATGGTCAGTAGAGATGACGACGGCCCCCCCGCCCCCCAAAGGGGGGATTTCAAATGCAGGCTGAGTAGGTTCTGATGTGTTTTTATTGCGAAATTGATTGTTTGTACCGTCTGCTTTATTAAATGACGCCTCGCTCTTCAATAAAGGGATTTCAAATGCAGGCTGAGTAGGTTCTAAATCGTTTTTATTACTGACTTTGTTAAGGTTATCGTCAATATTATTGAATGAAGAGTCGTCCTCAAAATAGGGGATTTCAGAAGCAGGCTGAGCAGTTTCAAGTAAGCTTAATTTTTCAGAAATTGCTGTAAGAACCTTATCGGTTTTGTACAATACTTCATCATTTGTAAATCTGATTACCTCAAAGCCTAGCTTATTTAGTGCTGCTGTTCGTTCTTTATCACTAATAATATTTTCAGGTAATTGATGAATTAAACCATCTATTTCAATGATTAACTTTTTACTAAGACAAACAAAATCTGCAATGTAACTATCAATTATGTGT
>JAAFHG010000558.1 GCA_013297585.1 Chitinophagales bacterium | reverse complement strand
CTGTGCAATAACAACGGGCTAAGTAATACGGTTATGCTAAATTTAATAGCCCCCATAACTATTGGTGGTAATTACGTAATAGCTACAAAAACTGGTAGCGACGGCAATATTTTAACAAACGAATGCGATTTTGCAGTAGCAAATGGCACTACAATTAGCTTTACAACGGCAGACACTGTTTCTGCAAAATTCACATATACAATAGATTCTGGCTGCGTAAATAATAGCATAAGGCTTACACAAAATGGTTTCAACAACATCAACCAATGGAATTGGAATTTTGGTGCCGCAGGTACTTCTACACAGCAACACCCCAATATACTTGTACCAAATGCCAGCATGGTAAATGTGCTGCTAGTTGTAAGCAACGGCACTTGTAACGATACTTCTACACAAACCATAGTACAACAATTTGATACTGTAAAAGCATTGTTCAATTTTCCTACGCCTATCTGCCCTACTAACAACTGGGCTATAATTAATAATAGTACAGGTAAAATAGTAAACTACAAATGGGATTTTGGTAATGGTACTGCCAGCACTCTAAAAAATCCATTGCCATATGCTTACACACCATCTCTACAACAAATTAACTATCCGATTAAATTGATAGTTGCTAATGCAATTGGCTGTACCGATACACTAATTAAAACCATTACTGTGAAAGCCAACCTGCCTGCAACGTTAGATAGTATTACCAAAACAGCTTGCACACCACACCAATTGGTGTTGCATTTTAATGGACCAATAGATTGTAGCTCTATTGCAGCAGATGGTAGTGATTTTAATATCATTGGTTCATCGGCTATTAACATAGTAAGTGCAATAGGCAATTGTAACAATGTAGGATTAGCAAATAGCATTACCGTTAATTTTTCGCAACCGGTATACACTGCGGGTTCGTTTGCCATTTACCTAAATAGAGGTAGCGACGGTAATGTACTTATAAATGATTGTGGCGTAGAAACATCAGTTGGCAATAACCTTTCATTTACTACTTCCGATACAGTAAATGCACAATTTATGTACACCATTACCCTTGGTTGCAATAATAATAATATTCAGTTTACACATAACGGCAGAAACAGTGTAAACAAATGGAATTGGAAAATTAGTGATGGTAGCGTATCTATTTTGCAAAACCCGTCGTTTATATTTCCCGTTGCGGGAAACTTTATTGTGCAGCTTACAGCTAGTAATGGCGCTTGCAGCGATACTTTTATAACCCCAATTGCATTAACATTTGATACCGTTAAAGCCTTTTTTGAAGTGCCCGAATATATATGCCCAAGTGAACCTTGGATAATTACAAATACAAGTACTGGTATAATAGCCAATTACAATTGGGATTTTGGAAATGGTGTACGAAGCGTAGTGCAAAATCCTGCCAATATTAGCTACCTAATACCAACAACGGTTACACAACGTAAGTATACCATCCGCTTAACGGTTGCTAACAGCATCGGCTGTACAAGTACTACAAGCCACGATGTAATGGTATTAAAATCTTGCTACATAGCTGTACCTACCGGCTTTACACCTAATAACGATGGTTTAAACGACTTACTTGGCCCGTTAAACGCATATAAAACGGATAACTTACAATTCAAAGTTTTTAATCGTATGGGTAATATCGTATTTGAAACTACAGACTGGCAAAAAAAATGGGATGGGAAAATAAATGGAATCTTGCAACCGTCCGGTACATATGTTTGGTTTTTAACGTATACGAATACAGATACTAAAAAAATAGTTACTCAAAAAGGTACATCGGTAGTTATTAGGTAGGTGTATTATAATTATTTATAATTTTTTAGTCTCCCAAAACTTGCTTTCCAATTGTTTATCAGCTATTTATACTTGCAAAAAAGACGACTATTTTGTTATTAATCCAGAAGCTAATCGAATGCCTCGCTCATCATTTACCACTTTATCCATTAAAATTCTTAGCTTTTCTGGTATACTTTCTACTTCGTCGGCCGATAATGGTTTGATGATTTCGAAAAATTCATCCTCATCATCGTAGTAACCAAATACTAAATTGTATTGTTTGCTTGCATGTAAGCGAATAGACACTTCTTTATCCTCTTCGTACTGATGCATAGAAATGGCAGACCATTGGTCTTGGTCTTGATAATCAAAACGAATTTCTACATGGCTATTGCCTAAAACTTCGGTTAATAAACGCTCTATTAATTCGGCTGAGTGATTTTGTACTAATGCTTCAAATGTCATAATTACTGCTTATAAATGGCAACGAAGTTAATTGGTAATCATCATTAAAATGATTGAATGATACAGTTTACAAGTTTTACTATTAAGAAGTCGTATAACGTTGTTTCAAACAGAATTCTCAACTACTAGATTAGTTTTTTACTCCCCTTTAGGGGTTGGGGGCTTGTTTCAATCTATCTTAGCGGCTAGTAAAATGGGAACACATAACAACAATACAAGCAATCTTTTTGGCGCTTCTACAAGCATTGGGGGCAAGCTATATTGCGAAGTCATTATTCCCTTAGCACTACCTACCACTTATACATGGGC
>JAAFHG010000045.1 GCA_013297585.1 Chitinophagales bacterium | reverse complement strand
TTGTATATCGGCACTAGCGCTCATGTTAGGTCTAAAAGGAAAACTTTTACCTGATACAATTAAATCTTTATAGCTACTTTCTAATAAGCGAATGTGTACTTTGTAGTTGGTAACATCTGTAGATGAACTTGCAGATGAAGAAGTAGTGGGGTTTGCAATTTTATACACAATACCAGTGAATTTTCTGCTAGAATAAGCATCTACTTGTACTATGGCTGTATCGCCTATTTTTACTTTAGGAATATCGTTTTCGCCTACATCTACCCTTACTTCTATGCTACGCATATCTGCAATGCGCATCATTTCGGTACCTACGTTAAAGTTATTACCTGCAACACGTTCGCCTTTTTTTACAGCCAATAAACTTACAATACCATCCATTGGTGCAGTAATTACGGTACGAGATATGTCTTTATCTGCTCTAGCAAGTTGCGCCTCGTTGCTTCTAATAGTTGCCTCGCTACTTTTTAAGCCTTCTTTTGCGGCGTTATAAGTGGCTTGTGCTGTAAGATAGGTTTGTTGTGCTGTTTCAAATTCTGAGCGAGAAATTACTTTTTCGTTCAATAGCTTTTGTTGTCTATCGTAGTTGGTTTTTGCTTGGTCTAAAGTGGCCTTTAAACCTAAAATGCTTGCTGCTGAGTTGCTTAATTGCGCTTTTGCTTGTGCCACACCTGCCGATACTTGGTCTCTTTGAGAAGCATAAATATCAGCATAAATACGAGCTAATACTTGACCACGTTTTACACTGTCGCCTTCGTTTACGTTTAAATCTACAATTTCACCACTAATATCTGGACTTACTTTTACTTCTATTTCAGGATATACTTTACCACTAGCATTTACCGTTTCGGTAATGTTGCGCAAAATGGCTTTTTCTGTAGCTACTTTTATACCTTCTTCTTTACCAATTACACCGCTCATTTTTAAACCAACAAGCGTAACAATTACCACTGCAAAAGCGATAATAACCCAAAGGAGTGTTTTATTCATAATTATTTTTGTTTATGTTTTGTTTTTTTAGGTTCTTTGTTTTGTTGTTATGTAAGGTAATTTAAACCTATAATTTCAAGCCTTGACCTTTATAAAATTCTAGCAATTTCATTTTAAACACATAATCGTACTGATTAGATATTTGCTGAAACTGCGCCGTAGCCAAGTTGTTTTGAATAGTAATTAAATCGATGGTGCTTAGCAGGCCTACTTCGTAACGTTTGGTTGCAAAGTCAAATGCTTTTTGGTTGCTTTCTACTTGTCTTTTACCTGCGTTAAATTTTTGCAAAGCGTTAATAACATTCGTATAAGCAGTGTAAATATCTTGTTTTAGTTTTTGATTGGCTTGTTCTTCTGTAACCTTTAAGCTTTGTAAGTCAAGCTTCGATTGCTCGTAGTTAATTCTATTAGTACCACTGTTAAAAATGGGTACTGAAAGTCCAAGGCCTATACTTTGCCTAAAGTTTTGGCTTAGCTGGTTGAAGTAAGATATTTTACCATAAGAAACACTATATGATGGCGAAAACACCGTATAGTCTATAGCATTTACTTTTACCGTACCACTAGCAACGCTAGATTGTGTTACACCTATAACTTCTGCAGCCTTGTTATTATACGTACTACCAATTGAATAATTTGCCGATATTGTTGGATACAACGTGGCTTTGGTTGCTAAAATAGATTTTTCAGCACTTTTTATTTTTAAAGCGTTAGATTTTTGTATCGGTTGATTGTTTAGTGCCAATACAAAAACATTTTCCGGTTGCATTTCTGCCAATGCTTCTAAAGGTATTTTGTCTACGGCTGGTATTTCTACATCAAATGGCGAAGCTGCATCTATATTAAGTAAGGCTTTTAGCTGTAATACATTTTGCTGAAAGGTAGATTGTGCAGTTATATAGTTACTACTGTCGGTAGCCAATTTAGCTTCAAGTTCTAGTGCATTTAGTTCTGGTATTGCGCCTGCATCTACTTTTTTACGTGTTACATCAAGCTGCGATTGCGTTTGTTTAATTTGTACGGCTACAATGTTTACTTGCTCCTTAGCAGCTAATATTTGTAGGTAATAGGTAGCTACGCTTAACGCTACGTCATTAGCAGCTTTTTCTATATCTACTAGGGCAGCTTTGGCGCTAAACTCTTGTGCTGCAATATTGTTTTTAATTCTGCCCCAGTTAAATACTTGTATACCACCTTGCAAGCCATAATTCTGCGATAGTAACTCTGTATTGGTGTACACGTTGGTGGTAGGGTCAATAGAGCGCCCAAACTGCGGCCCTATACTAGTGTTAAACGAAGCTGTGGGATATTTAAACATCTGAGCTTGCTTGTACTGCAAAGCTGTAATTCTAGCCTGTACATCAGCTTGTTTTACCGAGATGTTGTTTTTCATGGCATAGTCTACACATTTGCGTAAATCCCATTTTTCGGTGGTGGTTTGTGCAGTTAGTTGCAGTAAAAATGCCAGTGCAATAAGTGTAAAAGCAGGTTTCATAATATAACAAAATAACGGAAAGGCATTGATGTGGCAAAAGTTGATTTTTTATATTTTAACCACATAGGCAAATAGGCACATAAAAAACCCCTCATTTACCCTATCATCATAAAGTAAAAACAACATTATGACAATGCTAAAATCTATTTTGTCTATATGCCTATGTGGTTATTATTGTAAATGCTTGTTCTAGATCTTTTATTAAATAATCTGCATCTTCTAACCCCACGTATAAGCGCAACATTCTATGTTCTTTCTTTGTGGCATCAAAATCTTCTTGTTTAATACCAGCACATTTTGGAATAATTAAACTCTCATAGCCACCCCAACTTACAGCCATTAATATATGTTGTAAGCTTTCGCAAAAGGTTTCTATTTGCTGTACACTACTTGCTTTTATGGCAAATGTGAGTAAGCCGCAACCACCTGTCATTTGTTGCTTAGCAAGCTCGTGTTGCGGAAAATTGGGCGATAATGGAAATAACACTTCTTCTACCAACGGATGTTGTTCTAAATAGGCGATAACGGTTTTGGTAGTATTGCTGATGCGTTCTAAACGCATAGGTAAAGTACGTAAACCTCTAAGTAGCAACCACGCATTAAATGGCTGAATACCGCTACCTATTGTATTGTATTCACTATTAAAAATACGTTCTATCATTTCTCTGCTACCGCTGAGTACGCCAGCTACCACATCGCTATGGCCACTAATGTATTTGGTAGCAGATTGTAGGGCTAAATCTATACCCAACGCAATAGGCTTTTGGTAAATGGGTGTGCAATAGCTATTATCTATTATGGTTACAATATTATGTTGCTTGGCAAGTATAGCGATGGCTTGTAAATCTTGTAGTTCGTAGGTAAAACTATTAGGGCTTTCAAGGTAAATGACGGCGGTATTTGGTGTAATAGCATCAGCAAAATTTTGTGTATTAGTGCCATCTACATACGTATGCGTAACACCAAACTTTGGTAGTATTACTTCAAATAATTTCTTAGCCCATGTGTATGGATTTTTTACCGAGATAATATGACTACCACTTTTTACATTGGCTAATACCGATGCAAATATGGCGGCCGCACCACTGTTAAAAACCAAGCAATCTTCTGCACCATCAAGCGCTGCAAGTTTTTTGCGCAGCATATTTACTGTAGGGTTTAGGCCACGGCTATACAAGTATGTGCTGTATTCATCTTCAAAGCTTTTGCGCAGTGCATCTACTGTTTTAAAAGCAAAGTTTGAGGTTTGAATAATAGGCGGCGCTACGGCATTAAAATAATCTTCTCTGCCTTCTGCATATTCGTTGATGATGTATGATAAATCCATAAATGGTTACTGGTTTCAAGTTACTAGCTTTTACGATGGTCTATGGACCATGGTATATTGACTATCGACTGTTCTACATATATTTTTTATACAAATTTTGTAAAGTCAATTTATCTGCTTCGTTTATTTTTTTGGTTGAGTCTTGCATAAAGTGACGTTTAAAAGCACGTATCGCTGCGCTAGTATCTTTAACATCATAACCTACAATTCGTAATGCCTGTAAGTAATTAAAATTACTATCTGCCTTAGCGTTAAGTATTTCATCTTGCCAAAGCCCAAAGCCTTTTTGTGCTAGCGTTTTCCATGGAAAATAGATATTCGGGTCTACCTTACGTGTAGGTGCAATATCGCTATGGCCAATAAAATTTGCCGTAGGAATATTGTACGCTTTTTTCAAATTACTAAGTAATGTTAATAAGCTATTAATTTGCTCATCGGTAAATTTTTCAAAGCCGTTATTGTCTATTTCTATACCTATTGATGCTGAGTTTAAATCTATTGCATTACCCCATTTGCCCACACCTGCATGATTCGCTCTTAAGTAATCATTAAGCATGTGGTGTACTGTACCATTTTTACAAATAACATAGTGTGCACTTACCTGAGACACTTTGGTAGTAAAGGTTTTTAGCGTTTGCTCGCAACTGTTTTGTGCAGTGTGATGGATGATTACAAAGTTGGGCTTGCGCATACCAAAATTGGTAGTGCCTACAAATTTTGTATTACCAAATACACTGTCAGTTAAAGGATATTGTTTAAGCACGTTGGCAAAAGTTTTCGCCTGTTGCTTGTACACTTTATTGGTAGTGCGGTAGGGTGATTTTGAGCAGCCAAAAACGAATAACAATAGCAGTAGTAATGGTAAGGTTTGTTTAAGCATAGCTATAAATTAGTTGGGGCAAATTAAGCATTTAGAAGTCACAAGCTTTTACCACTTGCATATAAAAGCGTTACCTCCAATCATTTATATTAAAAAAATTTAGCATTCATTGTAAACTTTTATGCAACACCCAATTCTACAAGTAGTTTATTTTGAGTACCTCTCTTAGAGCCTGTTTAAGATTATTTGATGGAATAATGCGTAGAAGATTTTTGAGCGAAACAAGGCAAATTTTGCAGCCATAGTTTAACGCCTACGGCGAAAAATTTAACGAAGTTGCAGCCACAAAGCAGCACGTATTAACCATTGAAATGATTTTAAACAGGCTCTTAATTTAAATGATAACAATTTTTTGCTCGTGAAAAACAGAATGCTCGGAAATTGTATGGTAGAATTAATTGAATATTCTGACGGTCTACTTAAAAAATTACGTGTAAAATTGTAAGCTAAGTGCTTGTTAAAATATCGAAATATGAATCGTAGTTGCTCTTTTTTGCCTAAAACGCCACTAATCTGTACGAATAATTCGTGCTATTTTTGATATTAGTTACTAAAAATCTATTTTAAAAGAATGTGTAGTGTAAAGTAGAGATTAAGGAATGTTTATGAATAAAACAAGGCTTTCATAACGAAAGCCTTGTTTTTTAATATATATGTAGAGTTATTGAAAACGATACTAAGCTTTTACATTGCCTATTACTTGTAACTGTGTTAAATCTGGTGTAGGGCTACCACCTTTTTTCTCTAAGGTTATTGCAAATGCTCCTGCTCCAACTATGTTCTTCAATTTACACACACCATTACAATCTGCACTTAGCATACCTGCATCAACTGGTTTGCCATCTACCAAGGCCCACAATTGATATTGTTTATCAGAACTGGTTTTTGGTAAATTATTAGCATACAAATACACATCCTTAGTTCTGCTATTCCAGAATACAGTAGCCAGATTCGACTCTTTACCAGGCGCACCTTTCATAGACACTTTAATAATATTTGTATCGCTTAAAGCTTCTACACTAGCAAAAATATCAGTGTACTTAGCCTGCATCGTTTTATTATCTGCAGTTAGTGTACTTTTCTCGCTTAGTAAAGCTGTTACCTGTTCGTTTGCCTCTGTGTATTTTGAGTAAATAAATACATTTAACCCACCACTGATTACTAAAAGTATTACAGATGCTGCGGCAACAAAGCGTAATGGATTCATTTTTCTAACTACTGCCGTTTTAACAAGTGGTTCTTCAATTGCTTCAACAGTTGCATCAGTGATTACATCGGTTTTTGGAAGGCTTACTACAGGTGCTACAAATTCATCTTGCAAGGCAAACATCAACTTCTGTTTTATAGAGGCCGCAGGTGTAATTGCATTGGCAAAGGCAGCTGCTTCTAGCGAGGCTTCAAAGTTTGCAATCGCCTGTTTAATTTCAGGGTATTGCAAGCTAAGTTGCTGCACTTCTGCGGCTTCCTGTGCGTTAGCTAGTCCTAAAACGTAGCTTTCAATTGCACCACTTGATATGTAATTATCAATGTTCACTTTATTGTTTAATAACGGTTCTTAATTGAATTAATGCTGTTCGTAATCTTGTTTTTACTGTTCCTAGCGGTATGTTTAATATTTTAGAAATTTCATCTTGTGTAAAACCCTGAAAATATGCCAGCTCTACTAAAACTTTATAATCTTCTTTCAATTGGTGTACTACTTTACGCAAGCCCATTTGGTCTGTTTGTATTTGGGTAGTACCGCCAGCATCATAGGTCGCTTCTGTCAATTCTCTATTTTGCTGACTATTTTGATAACCTTTACTTCTTACAGTATCTATAGATGCGTTTCTTGCAACATTTAGCATCCAAGTAAATAGGCGACCTTTAGCATCATCGTAACTTTCTATTTGTCGCCATATTTTTATAAACACTTCCTGTAACACATCATTTGCCAATTCTGTATCTGTAACTACACCAACAATTACCGAAAGCAAAGCGCCGCTATAGTTATCGTAAAGATAACTAAAAGCAGATTGTTGCCTTTGCTTAAGCAATAGCACCAATTCTGATTCGCTATATTTTGTTACGGCTTCCAACTAACTTTTGGCGAGATTTTTATGTGATGGTATAATTACTTACGGCTTACCGTAAACTATGGTTTTATTTTCTTAAAAAAAATTAAGCTACAAGGCTTTTATAAGCATCTGCATCCATTAAGGCTTCCACATCAGCAGTATTCGCTACTTCTACTTTTACCATCCAGCCATTACCATATGGATCACTATTTACCAATTCTGGTTCTTTTTCTAACGCAGGATTAATTTCTAAAATTTTTCCAGCTATTGGCAAAAACAAATCGCTCACAGTTTTTACAGCTTCTACAGTACCAAAAACGGCTTCTGCATCTACATCTTTACCTACAGTGTTAATGTCTACATAAACAATATCACCCAATTCGCCTTGAGCAAAATCAGTAATACCTACAGTTGCAATGTTGCCTTCTAGGCTTACCCACTCGTGGTCTTTTGTGTAGCGTAAGTTTGCGGGAAAATTCATATTTAAAAGTTTAGAACACAAATATTGACATAAAATTTGGTTGTTGCAACTTAATTCATCAATCTTATTTTCATTCTCACATTCATTAACGGTCTATCACCTGGTTTTGTTTGAACAGAGGCAATTTTATCTATTACATCCATGCCACTAATCACTTCGCCAAATACCGTATAGCTTTGGTCAAGCTGTGGTGTGCCACCAATGCGTTGGTACACTTCTTTTTGCGTAGCAGAAAAACTAAAATTTGGATTAGCCACTTTTACCCTGCCGTTATAAGTTGCTTGTAATTGCGCTGTGTCGTAACGTTTACCATGTACAATGTAAAACTGACAAGTACTGCTAGCTTTTGCAGGATTACCATCACTTGCCGCTGCTAGCGCACCTTTTTTATGATATAAACCTGTTTGTATTTCGGCAGCAATTCTTTCGCCAGGTGCTGAACCGCTACCAAGTCTACTTGTTTCAGTAGCATATTTGCTGGTAGGATCGCCACCTTGTATCATAAATTCTTTCATTACTCTGTGAAAAAGCAAGCTATCATAAAACCCTTGCTGTATTAGTTTAATAAAATTATCTCTGTGTAATGGCGTTTGATTGTACAGCTTAGCTATCATAACCCCATAATTAGTACTTATTTCTACTAATTGCTCTTTGGGTGTGGGCGCAGTTTTTACTGTTGTGGTAGCCACTTTTTTGGCAACAATTACTTTTTTAGTAGGTAATTTGGTTTGAGCTTTTGTAGAAATTAAAGCTACACAAGCTACAAAGGCAAAGAAGTATCTAGTCATACGTTAGTTTAATTATTCGCACCCCGATAGCTATCGGGACGTGTTTTTAAAATCCCATTTGGCTAAAATATAATAGTACGTGGTCTTTTAAAATATTTTCTTGCTCTATTAAGCCATAACCTGGTAATTCTTTTACCTGTTTAAAGTGTGGCCAATTATCGGGGTCTTTACCTTCAAATATAAAATAGCCACTCGGTTGTAGTAAGGTACAAACTGCAACATGCATTAAATCTTGCTTTTGCTCTTTACTAATATTATCTGATTCAAAACCAGTTTCTTGTAATCCTATTAAAAATAAAATGGCTTCCATATCTGGCTTTTTGCCAAAACGCTCTAACAATTTGGCTTCTAAAGCCCACCACCTTTGTTGTAAATCATCTGATGCTAACATGTGGCAAATGTAAATGTAGTAGACTTTCCAAGTTTCTAAAACTTGGAAAGTCTACTACATTATGCTTCAATAATTATTTTCTCAATAATGTTGTTATCACTTTTTAAAGAATGATGCACGTCTTTATAGCCATTCTTACTGCCAAACCAATTTAGCACTTCAGTTTTCATAAGTTTTGTTGGCTTTTCTACTAGTATTCTACCATAACTGCTGTACGAATAGGTTTTAAAATCTTCGCAAATACCATGCTTTTGTGGATTTTGATGAATGTATTTTGCACAAGTCATTAAATAAGCATCATGCTGTATCTGTTTTCTTTTAAAGTTTTTTTGAAATAAACTACCAGTTCTAGCTGTTTGTTTGTTAATGGCCTTTGAATAACTCATAAAAAATCTACGAAATGCTTCTGATATAATCTCAGATGGATCTTCAATAGGCTGTCCAAGTTTTAAGAAGGCTGAAACTTTAAAAACCTCTATGTCCTTCACTTTTACTAGTAAATGAAAATGATTTGGCAATAAACAATATGCATATGTATCTAAATAATCAGAAAGATAGCAATCGTATTTTTTAAGAAAATAATGATAATTCTCTGCTGTATAAAACAGATTTTCACGGTTATTACCTCTATTAAAAATGTGGTAAAATTGATTAGGAATGAGTGGTGAATAAAACGATTGTTCCATACGATAAAGATATATTTTATATAGATAGATTTATCTCCTTATTACTAGACGTTCCAAGTTTCAAAAACTTGGAACGTCTAAGAGTATATTTGCAGCAAAATTGACAGAAACATGTTACAAGTAAGTGTGCTACGCAACAATCCAGAATGGGTAATAGAGCGTTTAGCAGTGAAACATTTCAAGCAACCAGAATTGGTTGATGAAATTATTAAGTTAGACGACGAAAGAAAAAGTTTACAAGTTAGTTACGATAATACACAAGCTTCCATTAATGCCGCTTCAAAAGAAATTGGTAAATTAATGGGTCAAGGTAAAAAGGAAGAAGCTGAAGAAGCGAAAAAACAAGTTGCTAGTTTCAAGTTGCTGGTTACAGGTTTTCTAGAGCAGTTAGCTATTGTAGAAAAACAATTGCAGGATACTTTGGTGCAATTACCCAATTTGCCAGCACAAGAAGTACCAATTGGCAGAACACCAGAAGAAAATGTAGTGGTGCGTGAAGGTGGTAGCAAGCCAACTTTACCAGAAGGTTCTGTACCGCATTGGGATTTGTTAGACAAATACAAGCTGATTAATTTTGAATTGGGCAATAAAATTACTGGTAGTGGTTTTCCTGTATATATGGGCAAAGGCGCTAAGCTGCAACGTAGCCTTATTCAATACTTTTTAGATTATAATACAGCTGCAGGTTATACAGAGTATTTGCCACCTTTTATGGTAAACGAAGCTAGTGCCTACGCTACTGGCCAGTTGCCAGATAAAGAAGGGCAAATGTATCATGCTACAGAAGATAATTTGTATTTGATACCAACTGCAGAAGTGCCAGTAACCAACGTGTACCGTGACACAATTGTAAAAGAAACAGAATTGCCAATAAAAATGACAGCTTATAGCCCTTGTTTTAGACGTGAGGCTGGTAGTTATGGCAAAGATGTGCGTGGCCTAAACCGTGTACACCAATTTGAGAAAGTTGAGGTAATACAAATAGTAGAGCCAAGTAAAAGCTACGACGTGCTAGACGAAATGGTAAAACATGTAGAGGCATTGTTACAATCTCTAGAATTACCATACAGAATTTTACGTTTGTGTGGTGGCGATATGGGTTTTGCAAGTGCCATTACTTACGATTTTGAAGTGTATAGTGCTGCACAAGAGCGTTGGTTAGAAGTAAGTTCTGTAAGCAATTTTGAGAATTTTCAAAGTAACCGTATGAAATGCCGTTACAAAGATGAAGCAGGTAAAATGCAATTTGTACATACGCTTAATGGTAGTTCTTTAGCATTGCCGCGCATTGTGGCTTGTTTGCTAGAAAATAATCAAGCAGCAGATGGTATTCACTTGCCAAAAGTGTTACACAATTATTTTGGAAATACAGTAATTAATTAGAAGAAGGTAGCAACACAGATTGAACGGATTGAATAGATTTTCGCAGATTAGTTTACAATAAAATCCTTCTTTATCCGTCAAAATCAGCGTTATCCGTGTTGCTATCAATTAAAAATACAGCGTGAGAAAATTTAAAAAGCCAGTTATTTTAGAAGATGTGTTGGTAGAAAGCTATGCTGCTGAAGGCAAAAGCATTGCTCGTGTAGATGGTAAAGTAATTTTTATAGAACACACAGTACCTGGCGATATTGTAGATATTCAATTGGGCAAAAACAAAAAAGATTGGGCAGAAGCTTATCCGTTACAGTTTAAAAAATATTCTGAAAATCGTGTAACACCATTTTGCTCGCACTTTGGTGTGTGTGGTGGTTGTCAGTGGCAAATGTTGCCTTACCAACAGCAATTAGTATTTAAGCAACAACAAGTAGCAGATAATTTAAGTCGTATTGGTAAAGTTGCCTTGCCAGAAATGCTGCCAATTGTAGGTGCTGATGTTACTAGCGAATACAGAAATAAGCTAGAATTTACATTTGCCACAAGGCGATTTATACCAAAAGAAGAGTTTCAGCAACTGCGAGCCGCTGGTAAAGCCACAGAAGAAATTGAAACCATGAGCGGTGCTGCTGGCTTTCATGCAAAAGGGCAGTTTGATAAAGTGGTAGAAATTGATGTGTGTCATTTACAAGAAGAACCAACCAATTTAATACGCAAGGCGATTGTTGCATTTGCAAAAGAAAACGGCTACTCGTTTCACAATGTAAAAGCGCATGAAGGTTGGTTGCGCAATATGGTCATTCGTATTGCAACCACAGGTGAAATTATGCTAAATATTGTACTAGGTTTTGAGGATAAGAAAATGCAAACGCAGTTGAAAGATCATTTGCTGAGTTTGTTTCCTCAAATAACTACTTTACTGGTAACTATCAACCGCAAGTTTAACGATAGCATCTACGATTTAGAGCCAGAAACCTTGCATGGGAAAGGGTACATCATAGAAAAGTTAGAAGAATTTCAGTTTAAAATTAGCCCAAAATCGTTCTTTCAAACCAATACCAAGCAAGCAGAAAAGCTGTATCAAATTACAAGAGATTTTGCTGAGCTAGATGGTACACAAACTTTGTACGATTTGTACTGTGGTACAGGTAGTATTGGTATTTTTTGTAGTCAGCAGGCAAAAAAAATTATTGGTGTAGAGTTAATTGAAGATGCCATAAAAGATGCGCATGAAAATGCAGCGTTAAACAACATTAGCCACTCTTTTTTTACAGCAGGCGATGTGATTGATATTTGCAATGATTCATTTTTTGCTACACATGGCAGACCTGATGTAGTAATTACCGACCCGCCAAGGGCTGGTATGCACGAAAAACTAGTAAACAAATTGCTAGAAATAGCGGCACCAACTATTGTGTATGTAAGTTGTAATCCTGCTACGCAAGCTAGAGATTTGGCTTTGCTAGATGCAAAATATGAGGTAACAAAAATTCAGCCTGTAGATATGTTTCCGCATACACATCATATAGAAAATGTGGTACAATTGAAACTAAAGCCCCAAGCCCCTGAAGGGGTGTAAGGACAAATATTAGGGTGTAAATAATAATTTTTAATCATCAAATTTCTATGAAGTTTGATAAAATTTCCCCTTTAGGGGTTAGGGGCTTATGCAATTTAGACCAAACAGATTTGAAGTATTACCAATTGTAGTTAAAAACTTACTCATAATTAATGTGCTTGTTTTTTTAGCACAACAAATGCTTGGTAAGCAATTTCTAATTAGTGACTGGTTTGCGTTACATACTTGGCAAAGCCAATTGTTTAAGCCATGGCAATTAATTACGCACATGTTTATGCATGGCGATTTTTGGCATCTTCTTTTTAACATGTTTGCTTTATGGATGTTTGGATCAACACTTGAAAATCTTTGGGGTGCTAAAAAATTTATAGGGTTTTACATCGTTTGTGGTTTGGGTGCTGCTTTTTGCCACTTAGGGGTATTGTATTTTGAAAACCAAATGATGATTAATGCGTTTAATGCATTGAATGTAGAGAACAGTGTAACACTAGAACAATTTATTTTAAAGAACAATACGGTTTTTCGAGAAGTTCCACTTTCTTATGATGGTGCATCTAATGTACTTGAGGGAAGATTAAATCAAGCGACACTTGGTGCTTCTGGTGCAATTTTTGGCTGCTTAACAGCATTTGCATATCTATTTCCTAATACTGTTTTTTTAATTTATGGTATAATACCGTTAAAAGCAAAATGGGCACTTCCTGGTTATATTGTTTTTGAATTATTTAGTGCAGTTAAAAATTCAGCAGGCGATAATGTTGCACATATCGCACATCTTGGTGGTGCATTAGTAGGGTTTTTACTGGTGTACTTTTGGAACAAAAACAATCGACGAACGTTTTATTAATAGTATAATAACTTATCATCAAAAATATCGTAGCAAGTGAGTGATTATAAACAAAGACGCATACCGCTTTTAGGGCAAGATAGCAATGCGCTTACTTGGCTAATTATTATTAATGCAACTGTATTTATAATTCTTAATTTTCTAAAAATTGTGTACAGTTTATCTGATATACCAGACGAATTGTTTCAGCGCCAAATACTCAATTGGTACACATTACCTGCTTCACTTGAAAAGTTATCTACTCGACCTTGGGTACTTTTCTCTAGTTTTTTCACGCATTTTGGGGTGTTTAGTTTAATTGGTAGCTTATTGTGGTTGTGGAGTTTTGGTTATATTTTACAAGATTTAACGGGTAACCAAAAGTTGATACCAATTTATATTTATGGTGGTGTAGTTGGTGCTTTCTTTTTTGTATTAACGAATAATATTTTTCCTGCATTAGCTAACAATATAGATAATGTGCCAAATATGATAGGCGCAGGGGCTTGTTTAATGGCTATTGCGGTTGCAACAACTACTTTATCACCCGATTATCGTATTTTTCCACTTATAAATGGTGGCATACCGCTTTGGGTACTTACAATTGTGTTTGTAGCTATCGATTTTGCATCTATTGGTAATGGTAAGGCAGGTATAGGCATTGCACATTTAGCAGCAGGTGGCATGGGCTTTTTGTATGTAAAACAATTACGTAAAGGCAACGATTTAGGTAGTTGGATGATAAATTTATGGCAATGGCTTGACGACCTATTTAATCCCGAAAAAAAACACGTAGTAAAAAAAGAAAAAGATCGTTTATTTTACAAAACTAGCGGTAAACCATTTGTAAAAACGCCAAATCTTACTCAGCAAAAACTTGATGAGATATTGGATAAAATAAATAGAGAAGGGTACCATTTATTAACTAACGAAGAAAAAGATTTTCTAAAGCGAGCCAGTAAAGAAGAATTATAAACTAATGGCAAAAGTAATTTTTAAAAGGGTTATTCAAGCCTTTATCCTCGTAACTACTGTAATTTATGTTGCAGCTAGTTGTACATCCTATATTAACCCTATTTATTGTAGTTTATTTACCTTTTTAGCACTTGGTTTTCCATTTATTTTACTAATAATGTTATTAGCAAGCGTGCTTGCCATTTTTTGTTTTAGGAAGCGTGCTTGGATTTTTGTAGTGTTTTTATTAATTGGAATTAAAAATATTATTGCTACAACGGGTTTACACCCATTTGCAGTAACGTTTAAGCAAGAAAAACCTAAAGAAACCATACGACTTTTGTCTTGGAATGTGAATAGCTTTGAATCATCTGAGGTTAAAAACGATACTTCTAATAATAATAGGAGAAAGATGTTCGCTTTTATAAGAGAAATAAATCCAGATATTATTTGCCTGCAGGATTTTAGAGATTTTTTTAATGATGGACGCTACTATTCGAACTCTAAATATTTAGTTGATACGCTAAAATATAGGTATATATATATGACAGTAGATCATTTTCAATATTCTGCTGCGGGCGATGTTAGTGGCACAGCGATATTATCAAAATTTCCAATATTCGATACGGGTAGAATTACATATAACTCAAAAGATAACCCTGAACACATTGGCTTTGCTGATATCAATATAAGTAATAAAAAAGTTATTCGTTTTTACAATACGCATTTAAGCTCGATGCAACTTACAGCAGAACGAAAAAATGCTGGTTTAGATTACACATATATTCAAGATGATACTGCTATATTGTTTAATAAAAGTAAACTTGAACGAATTGCAATTTTCGATTCTTTTCACGTAAAACAGGCACAACTTGTAAAACAACAACTGAATAAATCACCTGTACCATTTGTGTTTTGTGCCGACTTAAATTCGGTGCCATCAAGCTATGTGTATCACCATATTAGTAGTGGCTTACAAGATGCTTTTTTGCAAAAAGGCTTTGGCTGGGGGGCAACATACGATGGCTTGTCACACACACTTAGAATAGATGTAACATTATTGTCGCCTGAATTAAAAGTAGTGCAATACTATTCCCCCAAATTAAAAGCATC
>JAAFHG010000166.1 GCA_013297585.1 Chitinophagales bacterium | reverse complement strand
AAATACATTAGTATTTACATACCCATTATCGATGAAAATGGCCATACTTTTGGTTACCTCAATATCCCTTATTTAAACTCGCAAATAGAGTTAACGCAAGAGATTTCCAACTTTATTGCTACGTTAATTAACTTAAATGCGTTTGTATTTTTACTAGCAGGTGCGATTGCATTTTTACTTACAGAGCGCATTGTGTCTGCCTTTAAAGCCATTGCCGATAAAATGCAGCAAGTTAATTTATCGCAGCACAACGAGGTAATTACTTGGCATAGGAACGATGAAATAGCACCATTGGTAAACGAATACAATGCCATGGTGCAAAAGCTAGAACAAAGTGCCGTAGCACTTGCTCGCAGTGAGCGGGAAGGTGCGTGGCGAGAAATGGCAAGGCAAGTAGCTCACGAAATCAAAAATCCACTTACACCTATGAAACTGAGCATTCAATACCTGCTTAGAGCCATAGATGCAGACGCTGCTAATAGTAAAGAACTTTCTAAAAAAGTAGCCACCACCTTGGTAGAACAGATAGACCAATTGGCTAAAATAGCAGGCGATTTCTCGCAGTTTGCTAATATTAATAATGTACAATTAGATACGTTTGATGTAGCAGAAGTGCTTACTTCTGTTATTGCATTATACCACCATAGCGAAGGTGTAACAATACACTATCCAAATCAAATTGCAAGTTTAGTTACGGCTGATAAAACACAACTCAATCGCCTATTTACCAATCTTATTAAAAATGCTATAGAAGCAGTAGACGATGAAGACGCTAACTGCAAACCTGTAATTAATATTGTACAACAGCAGCAAGCAAATGCAGTAGTAATAAGTATTACAGACAATGGTAAAGGCATACCAGAAGCCATGCAAAGCCGCATATTTACACCCAATTTCACCACCAAAACATCCGGTACAGGCTTGGGTTTAGCCATTTGTAAAGGCATTGTAGAAAATATCAATGGCACAATACAGTTTAGTACCAAAGCTAACGTAGGCACTACGTTTACAGTAACCTTGCCATTAGCTGAGGGGTAAAATTACTTTAAGAAACCGTTTGCTCGTAAGTCTTTTACATGTGTTTCTATATTATCTGGTATTTTAAAACTCAATAACCAGTTTACATCTAAGCCATTATTAATAGCGGTTTTCATTAAGTAAGGTATATCGCCTACCATTCTACCAATTTGCACCACACTATCTTTAAATTCTAAGTGTAAGTCCTCATGCTGTTTTTTTATGAGTATCAATATCTTATATATTCTAGCAATAATATAAATGCACATGGTGTAGCTACTTTGGTAAGATTGTGTGCCAAAGTGTTGTTCATTCAGTAGTAAAACTTGGTACAATAAATAGCAGTTAAGTTCTATGTCACCATGTTTGTCTTTAGTAATTTTTACATGTTCGGTTATTATACCGCTTGCGTCACGTACATCCATTAACAAATACCCCATCGAAAAAAAACGCTCACTTACAACTGCCATTCTTTTTTGTATATGTGTATACACCTCATTTCTCTTATCCTCAATAGAATCAGTATTTACAAGCTCAAAGTATAACTGATTTGCAAGATTCAAATCTTTTTTTAGAAGTCTTAAAATTAATTTATCCTTTTCTTTTGCAGGTAATGCTTGTAGTGCTTTCTTTAATGCATCGTCAAAAATCATTTTTGGTTACTTTTTTCAAAAATACTAGAAAATACAAGTGTTATGAAATACGAAAAGTGCTTAATTAACCAAAACTAAAAGCAACAATAATCGCAACTAACAACAATGCATTAGTTACTATAGGTAACACCCATCTTGCCCTGCCTGTAAGTAGATAGTAATACTGTGGTTTGCCCGTTTCTAGGTTCCGTAATTGTCGCCCTTTTCTTGCCAAATAACTACTTAAGTTTAAGATAAATAGAATTAAAACTGTCGCCCAAGGGGAATAAAACACCCATGTACAAGTAAAAAAACCAGAAAAGATTAACAACGTGCCAAGGGTTATGTAAATGGTGCTTTTTTTCATGTGTTCAAAATTGAATTCGAGATAAAGATATAGGACAATAATGATAGTTGATTCCTTGAACTATATAACAATCAAAAAGCCCCGCAAACTAGTTGCAGGGCTTTTTGTATAAATTATCGTCAATTATTTATTTCTTCACTTCGCTAGAAGAACCAAGTGGTTTGTCTTTTGCAAAATCAACCAATATAGGTGCAGCTACAAAAATAGACGAGTAAGTACCTGTAATTACACCAATTAACATCGCAAATGCGAAACCTCTTGTAACCTCACCACCAAAAATGAATAAGATTAAGATGGTTAAGAATACAGTTAATGAGGTCATTACGGTACGGCTTAATGTTTGGTTGATAGCTCTGTTAATGATGGTAGCGTTTGCTTCACCTTTCATTAGTTTGCTATCTTCTCTAATTCTATCGTACACAATTACAGTATCGTTCATAGAGAAACCAATAACGGTTAGTATGGCTGCAATAAAGTGCTGATCTATCTCCAATGGGAAAGGCACAATTTTACGGGCAAAACTGAATACAATTAAGGTTACAAATACGTCGTGCAACAATGAGAAAATAGTACCCAAACTGTATCTCCAATCACGGAAACGGATGAAGATGTACAAACAGATGGCTAACATTGCAAATATGGTTGCTTTAGTAGCGCCTGCTTTTAAATCGTCAGAAATTGTAGGCAATACCGTTTGTGAGCTTTGTTTGTATTTGGTATCAAACTCGGCATAAGTAGTACCTGCTGGCAGGTAGTTTTTTAAACCTTCGTACAATTTAGTTTCAACTTCTTTGTCTATTGTATTATCCTTATTACTTTCTGTGATTTTGTAAGCGGTAGTAATATTTAATGTATTTTCTGTACCAACTGTTTTAATAATTGGTGCAGCACCAAATGTTACTTTCAACTCATCGGCTAATTTCTCTTGGCTTACAGCTTGGTTAAACTTAACTGTGTAGCTTCTACCACCTGCAAACTCAACACCTTGATCGAAACCATTAAAGTAAGAAGCGATACCTAGTATCAATACCACCGCAGAAATACCGTAAGCAACTTTTCTATACTCAATAAATTTGAATGAAGCGTGTTTAAATACTCTTTTAGATACGTTGGTAAAGTAATCGAAGTGACGATTTTTACCCATGTACAAGTCTGTAACTAAACGAGAGATTAAGATACCGCAGAACAATGATAATACGATACCAACCATTTGTGTAGTAGCAAAACCTAATACAGGACCTAAACCAAAGTAAGCTAAAATAGCAGCCGTTAAAAAGGTAGTAACGTGTGCATCTAATACTGGTGCTAATGAACGTTTGTAACCATCGTTTACAGCTGTTGCATAGTTTTTACCCTTGGTTAACTCTTCTTTAATACGCTCGAATATAATTACGTTAGTATCAACCGCCATACCAATGGTTAGTACCAAACCGGCAATACCAGGTGCAGTTAATGTAAAGCCTAGTGCAGCTAGAATACCAATTGTAAATAGTAAGTTTAATATCAGCGCAATATTAGCTACCCAGCCTGCCGTGTTGTAATATACAAGCATTAAGGCAAATATTACAATGAAAGCAATTAAGAAAGATAATGCACCACCTTTTAAAGCAGCTTTACCAAGTGTTGGCCCAATTACTTGGTCCTGAACAATTTTTGCAGAAGCAGTTAATTTACCACTCTTTAAAATGTCGGCTAATTCTTGTGCTTCTTTTACTGTGTAGTTACCACTTATTGAAGAATTACCTTCGGTGATAGCATTGGTTACGTTAGGTGCAGAATATACAAAGTTGTCTAACACAATAGCAATCGGTTTGCCTACGTTTTTGGTAGTCATTTTTGCCCAAATGTTAGTACCCACTTTATCCATATTCATTCTTATAGATACTTTGCCTTCGCTAAAGTCTTGCGCAGCTTCTGCAACGTGTTCGCCTTCTAGTTCTGCTTGGCCGTTATCTAAAGTTCTAATAGCGTACAACTGCAATACAGTTTTTGCAACAGCAGGGTCATCGCTATCTATTTTGCCGTACATTAATACCATGTTAGACGGGAATTTGTTTTTAGCAAAATCCATGTTCAACAATGTATTTAATCTACTTGTATCAATTGCTTTTACATAACCAATAGCAGCAGGAAACATAGTTTGCCCGTTTTTACCTTGGTATGGTTGTACAAATTGTATTAAACGTCTAATAGGCGCTTCGTTGGCTTTGTACACTGAGCTATCAATTTTACCTGTTTTAGCCGTGTTACCTTTTGCTAAGTCGGCCATGCTTTTACCTTTAGTGGTATCAGGTGCAGCGGCTACAGCGGCAGTATCTTTTTTAGTAGTATCTACAGCTTTTGTACCGTTTAGGTAGTCTTGTACCGCTTTATCAGCCGCAACTAAACCTTCACCTACTTCGTTTAAGTTGTACACTTCAAAAAACTGTAAGTTGGCGCTAGATTGTATGATTCTACGTACTCTTTCAGGGTCGTTAGCACCAGCCAATTCTATGTTAATTACAGCTTTTACTTTATCGGGGTTAATGCTTGGCGACGATACACCAAAACCATCAATACGCGTTGTTAATACACGTAGGGTGTTGTTAAAAGCACTTTCTGCTTGCTCTCTTAAGTAAGCAGTTACCTTAGTGTCGCTATCGTCAAATTTAATTTTACCGTTACTTTTTCCTGCGAAAAGCGGTGCTAGCGTAGCATTAGGGTTACCAGCTTTAAACTCGTTGGTAAACAACGTGATAAAGTCTGCGCCACTATTGGCCTTTTTTGCTACAGCTGCTTCAAGCGCTTTGTTAAAAGCAGCATCCTTGCTATAGTTGGCAAGCGATTTTACCAAACCATCTAAACCTACTTCCACGGTTACACTCATACCACCTTGCAAGTCAAGACCAAGTAATACTTCTTTGTCTTTTGCGCTGCGGTAAGTTGTTAAACCAAATGGACCAATTTTAGTGTCTTTGGTGCTGTCTAATAAGCGTTGTAAGCGAGCTTTTTTAAGCTCTTTCAATGTGTCAGCATAAAGTGCTTGAAGCGCTTTATCGTCTGAATACTTCTTGTCAGCAGATGGGTAATTTGCAGATACCCATTTGTCAGCCTTAGCTTCCATATCGCTCTCGTGGCTGTGAACAAACCACGTAAATGATAGTTGATAGATACAGATGAGAATTAGGGCAATCGCAAAGAAGCGTACTAAACCTTTCAGTTGCATAATTAGTAACGGTTTAAAATTTTTAAGTGGGCAAAGATAGGGGGGAAAGGCTATGCAAAAATCCAAGGCTAAAAGTGAGCGATAGCAACACAGATAACACTGATTTAAACTGATTAAAATTGGATTTATTGTTATTAGTAAGCTGTAATAATTACATTTACTAAAGCTTACAAATCAAAATTTAGTATAGCAAATATTACCATCAATTAAAAGCATTTGGCAAGCCAAAAAGACCTGAAAATAAAGCATAGTAAAATACTTATCCGTCTATATCCATTACATCCGCGTTATCCGTGTTCCTATCATTTTTGCTAGTTCTATCTCTTTTGGCTAATAGTTCTAGGTATTGTTGTTCTTTATTTTCCCATTGAAAATTGCGATACAGCCAAGCCATAAACACCGTAATTAGTAGCAATGCGAGTACAAATACAATAGCACTCATCTTGCTATTAGCTACCATATTAGCCCGCTCGAACCAGCCTGTAATAATTGCCACAATAATAGCTGCGCTAATGCCTAAACCTACCGACATGCCTTTTATAAATTGCAAAAAACTCTGTTTGTATGTATCGCGTTGCTTGGCCCAGTAGATAATATAGTCTTCTTCTTGTTTTGTAAGCATAGGGCAAAACTAAGGCAAAGAAGGATAAAGGGAAGAACGCAGCAAAACGCTGTAAGGTGTAGTAATGTAAAAAAGCAGAAAGTAGAAATACTAATTGCCAAAGCTTGATGTTACAAACTTGCAAGTAAGTTATTGTTTAAACGCTTTTGTGAAAGAAACATCCTTTAAAAATTGCACATCCAAATTCTTAGCTAACCATTTACCTTCGCTGATAATCAACTAAAATTATGGCAGAAGACTTACACATTGCAAAAGGTACAAAAGAAGCGCAATACATAGCATTGATACCGCAAATAGCAGCTTTATTAGAAGGGGAGAAGCATTTAATAGCCAATTTGGCAAATGTAACAGCCGCTTTAAAACAACAATTTGGATGGTTGTGGGTAGGCTTTTACCAGGTAAAAGGAGATCAACTAGTGCTTGGGCCGTTTCAAGGTCCAATAGCTTGTACAAGAATTAATAAAGGGCGTGGTGTTTGTGGTACTAGCTGGGCAGAAGCTAAAACTATTGTAGTGCCAGAAGTATCTAAATTTCCTGGTCATATTGCTTGTAGCAGCGCATCAAAAAGCGAAATTGTAATACCTATTCTAGTGCATGGCGATGTTGTGGCAGTGTTAGATGTAGATAGCGATAAGCTAGATGACTTTGATGCTGTAGATCAAAAATATCTTGAAGAAATAATTGGCCTTATAAAGTTTAAGTAGCATTTAGGCGCTTACAACTCTTTACTTTATTTGTTGTTATTTACTTTACTATGAAGCAATTTGAGGTTCCTAATATTTATCGTAGCCAACTTATAAGCGCTGTAAAGGCAAAGCGCAAAAGCGAAGACAAGCTAAAAAAAGACTTTTCGCCCACCTTGCTTGATTTTGGTGCAGTACAAATTTATTTAGCAAGGCATTTTGGTTTCTGTTATGGTGTAGAAAATGCCATAGAAATTGCGTTTAAAACCATAGATGAAAACCCAGGTAAACGTATTTTTTTGCTTAGCGAAATGATACATAACCCACAAGTAAATGCTGACTTGCATGCACGAGGTGTACAATTTTTGCAAGATACTTATGGTAAGCAACTGATAAGTTTTGATGATATTACAAAAGATGATGTGGTGCTAATTCCTGCCTTTGGTACAACGTTATCTATAGAAGCTATGCTGAATGAAAAAGGCATACCAACTGAAAAATACAATACTACTTGCCCATTTGTAGAGAAGGTTTGGAATCGTGGGGAACAAATTGCTAAAAAGGGTTACAGCATTGTAATACATGGTAAGCCTAAGCATGAAGAAACGAGAGCTACTTTTTCTCATGCTGCTGCCAATACGCCTACTATTATTGTTAATGATATGGCAGAAACCATTGCTTTAGGCAAATACATTACTGGCGAAGCAAATACAGCGGATTTTTACACCGAATTTAAAGGGCAATATTCTGAAGGTTTTGATATTACTAAAGACTTGCAGCGCTTTGGCGTGATTAATCAAACCACACAATTGGCTACAGATACACAAGCCATTTCTGATTATTTAAAACAATTAGTTGTAACACATTACCAACTAGACGAAACAACTATCGGTGAGCGTTTTGCAGATACGAGAGATACACTCTGCTACGCCACCAACGATAATCAAACGGCAGTAACTGGTTTGCTTCAAACAGCAGCAGACTTAGCTATAGTAATTGGTGGTTACAATAGTAGCAATACATCGCACTTGGTAGAATTGTGCGAACAAAAAT
>JAAFHG010000003.1:21555-32890 GCA_013297585.1 Chitinophagales bacterium | reverse complement strand
CCGCAACCAATGATTGAATTAACAAAAGTTGCAGCCCCTTAAGCCCCCAAAGGGTGAAATTGGCAGGCTGGAAATATTTAATAATATGTCTAAACCTTAATTAGGAATAGGTATTAAAAGCCCCTTTAGGGGTTGGGGTATTACTTTATGAACGCAATTATCTTATCAGCTTTATGTGGTGTCGCAATGATGTTTAGCGGCATTTTTACCACAAATAAATCTGTGATTAAAAATGTAGCAATTGCTGCATTATTGGTGTTATTGGTAGGTAATCTTTTAGAAACATACAGTATTTTAGCTGTATCTATTGATACAAAAGAGCTTTTAAGCTTTTCAAAATTTGGCTTATTCTTCAATACCATTGCTTTTACTGCAACACTTGTTTACTTCATTTTAAGTGGCAGCGATATTGAAAAAGTAGGCGACAATGTTGCTGAATATTTTGCATTAATCTTCTTTGTGTTGTGTGGTGTTAGCATCTTGTCAAGCTTTAATGGCTTATTGATGTTCTTTATCGGTATCGAAATTTTATCTATTCCTTTATATATTTTAACTGGTGCAGATAAAAAGAATCTAAAAAGTAACGAAGCTTCTTTAAAATACTTTTTAATGGGTTCTTTCTCAACAGGTATTATGTTGATGGGGATTACATTATTATATGGTGCCACAGGTAATTTTGGATTGGCTAGTTCTGCTGTAAAATCTGCGGCAAGTGGTATTGCCAATGCTGGTATTTTAGCGCCAGTAGGGTTGTTGTTATTGTTTATTTCAATGGCATTTAAAGTATCTGCTGCCCCTTTCCATTTTTGGACACCTGATGTGTACGATGGTGCGCCAAGTGTGTTCACGTCTTTCATGGCAACTATTGTAAAAGCGGCTGGATTTATAGCATTTATTCGTTTGTTTGAAGCTAAAGCAGAAGATTTAGGCCCATCATGGAAAATCATTTTACCTGTTATTATTACTGCTACTTTATTGGTTGGTAATATCACAGCGGTTTTTCAGCAGAGCGTAAAGCGTATGTTGGCTTATTCAAGTATTGCACAAGCAGGTTTTATGTTGTTTGCTTTGTACAGTAATAACGATTTGGCTAGAGAAGGTATTTTATTATACGCAGCCGCTTATAGTTTGGCAACCATCGGCATTTTCGCCATTTTGGTTAAAATGAACGATTATAGTTTAGATGGTTACAATGGTCTTGCTAAAACGCAACCTGTATTAGCGGCTACCAACACCGTCTTTTTATTGTCATTGGCTGGTATTCCTTTAACTGCTGGTTTTTTTGCAAAATACTATATGCTGGCTTCTGCTATTAAAAATGGTGGTTCTATTTTATTGGTAATTATAGCTGTATTATTCGCTGCGGTAAGTGTGTATTACTATTTTAAAGTAATACAAGCCATGTATTTTAAAGAAGGTAATGCAGAAACTGCCGAAATTAAACCTAGCTTTAAATTGAGTTTAATAGTAGTTGCTGCTGTTATTATTTTACTAGGAATTTTCCCTACCGCTTTATTAGGATTGTATTATTTCTAGCAAAAAAATTGAAGAATATTATTAAAGCTGCATTGAAAAATGTGGCTTTTTTTGTAGGCATTAAAAACCGCAACATCACAACGTTGCGTTTTTATTGTAAGTAGCCATTCACAAATCTGTAATACGTGTTACATAAAATATAGTAAATTAAGCCGTTTTAGCGTAATTTATTTCTGCGGTTAGCCCATTGATTGCTATCAGTGTTTTCACCCGCAGTAAGTAGTATTTTTTAAGTTTTGTAGTGGCTTTTCGTTGTAGTATGGCCCATTGTAGGCGGGCATTTTCTGAATAAGTTATATCTGCACCCAATGCAGCAGCTACATGTAGCAATTGCTCAGCTTGCTGTATTTTTTCGGTAATGGCAGCTAATGCTAATTGCTTTTGTTGCAATTGTGCTTCACATGTTTTAAGGTGCTTACTCAACATTTTTTGTATGGCAGCATCGTGAGGGGAGCTAATATTAGCTAGTTGGGCAGTTGGTAGCATGGCATTTTGTATAGCTACTGCGGTAAGCCTAGCCGTTGTGGGTAAAAACCGCTTACCAGTTTCTGCCATGGCCAATATACCTCGGTCACAATCTATCAACGTTGCAAATTCTGTTTGTGAGATACCCAATGCCTGCCTTATGGCTTGTATATCTGCCATCTGTTACAATTTTTACATGAATGTATAAAAATGTAACAAGTCTGTTACATTTTCTGTGTTACATTTTATTTTGTAACAGAAAAATTGTAACATTTTTTTAAGTCTAACCCGTTATGTGCCACCCTTGGAAATACCCGAGGAACTTGAAAGTGAAACTAACTACAGCCAATACTCGCAGCTGACAACTCAATTTGCAGCACATCTAATTTTGGTCCGACCACATTAAAATTTATAATTTTTATCATTTAATTGCAGAACTTATAATTATATTTACTTTCGAAATTCATAAAATTTCTTAATGACAAAAGAAGAAAAATATATCTCACGAATACTATTAAAATCAAGATTTTATCAAGCTGACAAACAGGCTTTTGAAGACTTATTTACAAAAATTAAGCAAAGTGAAGATGGGGATTTCAAACAAGTAAAACCACAAGGCAGACTTGGCGATGGAAAGTGCGATGGGTTCAATGCTGTAAAAGAAGAATATTACCAAGTTTATGCACCTGAAGAGCTTTCAGGGAATCAGGCTACAATGCTTTCAAAAATGGATTCTTCTATATGTGGCTTAATTAAATTTTGGCAAGAAAAGGATTTTAAGGTTAGTAAATTTTTCTATGTTGTAAAAGACGATTACAAAAATGTTTATTCATTACTTTACACAAATGCAAAAGCTATTGCGACAAACCACAAGATTAAATGTGAAATTTTAATTTGCAAAGACCTCGAAGACACTTTTCTAAAACTTGATGAGGACAAAATGATTGATATTCTTGGTGGAATTATTCCAGACCCTTTGAACATAACGAATGTTGAATACGGTGTAATGCAAGAAGTTATAGCATTTCTTCTGCAAAGTAATGCTCCTAGAATAAAAGAAGAAATCCCAACTCATCCTAATTTTGAAAAGAAAATAATTTTTAACTCATTAAGTAAGGCGTTAGCTGACTTTTTAAATGCAGGACAAAGACAGAATTTTGTTATCAAAGACTATTTTGAACTTAACAGTAAATTTATAAAAGAAGAATTGAGGCAAATATTTAATAATACCTACAAACAAGCAGTTTTAGAAATACCAGAAAGCGATACGAAAAATGATGAGATATTCCAATTTATAGTTGACAAGTCAAGTCCAAAAGATAACTTTGCATTTCACAATGCTGTTTATGTATTAATGGCTTACTATTTTGAATATTGCGATATCTTCGAAACGCCAAAACCTATTTAATCTATGATTTTACCTTCAAAGCATATTCGATTTTCAGAATCATTATTGGGCTTAGGTGGAATGTTATTAAGTTTTATTAATGAGCCTAAATCGGTTGATGAAATTTGGTTCAAATATTCTGAAATAAATAATTCAAAAATAAAATTTCCTGCATATCATAATTTTGACAATGTTATATTAGCATTAAACTATCTTTATCTTATTGGAGCAATAGAAATTAATAATAACGGAAAAATTCAAAATGCGGTTAATTGAATTAAGGGCAAATAAAAAATCTTTTCATACTGTATCATTTAATCCAAATGGTATAACTGTGATTGCAGCTATTAAAGAAACTCAAGACCAAAGAAAAACCTATAATAGCGTTGGAAAGTCTCTTACAATTGCACTAATACATTTTTGTTTAGGCTCAAACTCTAATAAAGAGTTTGAGAAATTAGAAGATTGGATTTTTTCACTAGATTTTAAAATTGAAAGCGAAAATTTCACTGCAGTTCGTTCAACAAAAAATCAAAAAGAAATAGAGCTTAATGGAATAAAATATTCACTAAAAGGATTTAATAAAATTTTAGAAGAAAAATTATTTCGAATAAAAGAAAATACTAAGTATGTAACTTTCCGAAGTTTGCTTCCGCGATTTATTAGATATGGGGAAGATGGCTATATATCAAATGATAGGTACATAAAAAAAGAAAGCCCTTTATCAACGCTATTAAATAACGCCTTTTTATTGGGCTTGGACACAGATTTAATACTCAAAAAATCAGATTTAAGAGAGAAAGAACTGAATATTGGCAAATTAAAAGCTCAACTAAACAATCCAGAATTTAAAGCAATTTTTGGAACTGGAAATAAAAGAGATTTAGAAATCAAGATTGTAGAACTTGAAACACTAATTAAAAGGTACAGAAAAAGTATTGATGAATTTATCATTGCTGAAGATTACGATTCAATAAGGCAAGAAGCAGATAAAATTTCATATTCACTAAAAAATTATAAAAATAAGTTGTCTAAATTACAGATTGCTATTTCTAATATTGACAAGAGTTTAGAAATTCAACCTGACATTTCGAAAGAGCAAATAATCAAATTGTATGAAAATGCAAAATTTGAGTTGGGTGAAATGGTTTTAAAAAAATTAGCTGAACTAGAAAAATTCAATAGCCAAATTTTAGATAATAGGAAACAAAAATTAATTCAAGAAAAAAGAGATTTTGAAACACAATTGGTTGAGATTGGTAAGGTTATAGCTGAGCTTGGTCAACAAGAAGATGAAAAATTACAATATTTAAATTCGACAGGTGCTTTAGACGATTACACTAAATTAAATCAGGCATTAAACGACAACGAGAAAAAGCTGCATTCATTACTACAATATAAGAAGCTAGAAACAGATTATAAATTGTTTGTAGAAGAAAACAAAAAGGATTTTACAAATGAAAATATAATAACTGCCAAGTACATTGAACAAGTTGATGATCTGATAAAGGAAAATATTATTCTTTTCAAATATTTTGTTGAAAAATTTTATTCAGAAAAAAATTCTGGGATAACAATATTAAATAACGAAGGAAAAAATGCAACGAGGTTCGATATAAAAGCTAAAATTCAAGATGACGCAGGAAATGCTGTAAAAGAGGTGAAAATATTCTGTTACGATTGGACCATTTTAAAAGCCAAGCACAATCATAAAATTGAATGTTTGTTCCATGACAGTAAAATAACTGGAGACATGGATACTCGACAAGTCAAGACTATGTTTGAGGTAGCAGATAAAGAATGTAAACTTGAAAATTTCCAATATATTATATCATTAAATCAAAGTGTTATTGATGGTTTAAAATTAGAAATGAGCGAGGAGCAACACAAAGAATTAGTGTTAGATAATATAAAATTAACTCTTAGCGACAAGTCTACAGAAGAAAAACTACTTGGGATACAAATAGATTTGGACTATGATAGATAGCCAACGCATTTGTTGGCAAATTTGTATTTTACTTCGTATAGCGACACGTAAAAAATCCAAGAGCCACCAAACAACCGCAACACAGGCACTACGAATATGGAAAGACTCTACACGACTGGAAACACCAGCTCGTAACACGAAATGTGTAAAAAAACAAATAATTAGGCGATATTTTTTAAAAATCATCTTTGCATAAAGTTCATAAATTTGCCAGTTACTCGGTTTTTGTATCCTCTTTCTAAGCATCAAGCATTTAAAATTCTATTGCATTGTAACAGCAATTTTTAATTGGGAATAGGCGGGTAATGATTTTTTTAAATGGCGAGTTGCGTATATTTTTGAGAAGGTTACAAGCTAAACGAGTAGCCTACTAACTATCAAAATAGGGCATTATGAAAAACAAAATGACACATTTTGCTATTCACATTGACGATATTGAAAGAGCAAAAACATTTTACGACGAAGTATTTGAATGGGGCTTTCAATTGTAGTTTGTCGGGATTAGCCATCACAAGTTTTCGGAAGAATGATATATCGCCCCTACAGGGCTTTTTTTACGATGTCGGATTGATATTACTACCAATATTTTATGCCTATGGCATTTGGTACATAACATAATAAGCCCTGTTAAGGGCAAAATATTGGTAGTAGAGGGTAGCATAATTGGTAAAAGTTCCGTAGGAACGACATATTTACGATAGTAAAATAAACTTCAGAATCGTATACATGGTCGTGTTCTACAAACCCAACACTTGTTTCATATTGTAAATGCCCTTTTTGCCCACAATAAATTCTGCGGCTAACACAGCACCACCAGCAAAACCTAAGCGGTTGTGTGCGGTATGAATAATTTCAATATCGTCTATGGCTGAGTGGTATTTTATTTTGTGTGTACCCGGTGCAGGGTCTATTCTTTCGCTAATGATTGCTAGTTCTTCCGCATTATCGCTACTATGGTTTACCCAGCCTTTTTTGGTGGTTATGTTTTGCAATACTTGCTCAGCTAATGTAATAGCGGTACCACTTGGCGCATCTCTTTTTTCTGTATGGTGAATTTCTTCAAGCATTACATCGTAATTCGTGTGTTTACTCATCAAGTTGGCTAAGTAGGTATTTAACTCAAAAAATAAATTAACACCAATGCTATAATTACTTGCATATACCAATGACGCATTTTTAGTTTCACAATCGGCTTTTACAGTATCCCATTCTGCTAACCAGCCTGTGCTACCACAAACTACTGGCACACCTGCTTCAAAGCATTTTTTAAGATTATCAACAGCGCTGTGTGGGCTAGTAAATTCAATTGCAACATCGCATTGCTGTAGGTTGGCTATTGTAAATTCATCTTGGTTAGACACATCAAATTTAAGAGCTACTGTATGGCCTTTTTCTACAGCAATAGCTTCTATGGCTTTGCCCATTTTACCGTATCCTATTAATGCAATTTTCATGGTTAACCGCTGATTATTATTGATTAAATGATTTGCTGTGATTAAGTAGTATTTCACTACTCACATTTTACTATTGACTATTCACTTTTCACTTTCCCACACTGCTCATTTTATGTACAGGCGTTTTGTAACTTACTACTAAACTTACACCCGGGCCTCTTGTAGTAGGGTTAAATGTAGGTTTTATGTTCAAAGTAAGGTCATCGCTTACATCAAAGTTTTTCAGGTGACCAAAAACCGTTGCATCAGCCACGTTTAAGCCCCAAACGACAAAGAACCATAGGATAGAATAGTCTCTATTTCTTCTAGTCGCATTTCGGGCAGATTGAATACTTGCTGCATCTACTCGTTTGTAAATAGCATCTAGCGTATTATAATCGGTACTATCTTGTCCTTGACCTGTTGGCAATGCTGCTTTGTACCTTGCTTCGTAAGCAAAACGTAATTCTTTGTAATAACTATCGTTAAAAATATAGGTGTATGTGGGTATAGCGATTGCGCCATATACTAGTGGTAATTTCCAATATTCTCTATTGTAAATTTGACCTAAACCAGGAAAATACAATGAGCGCCTTGTGGCAATACGTGGGTCGTGTTTTGGTTTGGCTTTTATTGCTGCCGTATCACCTTTGGCTATTTTGATTGAATCTTTTACCTGCTTAGCTGGCTTTACAGTGGTCTTTTGCGAACTATCTTTTTGCCCAAACATGGATGATTGCGACAGAATTTGTTTGTCCGTTTGTGCGTGTAGTGTAAAGCCTATTAATAAACAGAAAGTAAGAATTTGCGATTTGCGATTTGAAATACAAGATTTAATCCCAACAATCCACCATTGACTATTGATCACCGACCTTTGACTATTGACTATTGACCATTGACTATTGACCATAAATATTTATCAGTACAAATGATGATTGTTTAGCTTATTACAACATTCATTTGCTCTAAAATTTTGTTCAATTCTTCAAGCGAAAAATACTCTAATGTAATGCTGCCAAAGCCGTTTTTGTTGTGTACCATTCTTACCTTGGTACTAAAGTGCGACGCTAAATTATCTTCAATTTTTTTGTATGCAGGCGGTAAGTTGTTAATTGTAGCAGGTTTAACAGTTGGCTCTTTGTACAGTTTGCGAACCAATTCTTCAGTTTGACGAACGCTTAGATTTTTGCTCTTCACCTCGTTGTATACAAATAATTGCTTATCAACAGTGTCTATATTAATTAAAGCTCTTGCATGGCCCATACTTAAACTACCATTGCGTACCGCCATTAAAATATCTGGCGGTAATTTTAACAAACGAATGTAGTTGGTTACCGTGCTTCGTTCTTTACCCATACGCTCTGCAACTTGCTCTTGCGTATAGTTTAGTTCTTCCATCATGCGCTTGTAGCTAAGGCCTATTTCTACCGCATTTAGGTTTTCACGCTGTAAGTTTTCTAGTAAAGCCAATTCTAAAAGCTCAGTATCATTTGCCTGACGGATGTACACAGGTACATCTATCAAACCAGCAATTTTACTGGCTCTAAATCTGCGTTCACCAGCTATTAATTGGTATTTACCATTGGCAAGTTTGGTAACTGTTAATGGCTGAATAATATCGTGTATTTTAATAGAAGCTGCTAATTCGTTTAATGCTACTTCATCAAAATCTCTACGTGGCTGCTTAGGGTTTACGCTAATATCGCTAAGTGGTATGCGTGTAGAAGTGGTAACTTTTTCTACCACTTCACTTTTTAGTTTGCCTTCGGTGGTTTGTAAGTCAGTATCAATATTTTGCAATAAGCTACGTAAGCCTTTGCCTATTGCATCTTTATTTAATTTAGGAGAAGCCATTTTTAAGTTTGGAGTTTGAAGTTTAAAGTTTGGAGAATTTGAATAAATAGATGAATCATAAATTTCAAATCTCAAATCCCAAACTATTCAAGTATTCTTTCTTCGTTCGTCATTTTGGTCATTTCGTTTTTCTGCAAAATTTCCTTGGCAAGGTTTAGATAATTCACCGTGCCTTTACTTTCTGCATCGTACAAAATCACTGGTTTGCCCACGCTAGGCGCTTCGCTCAAGCGTGTATTTCTGTGGATGATAGTGCTGAAAACCATATCATCGAAGTGTCTACGTACTTCACTTACCACTTGGTTACACAAGCGCAAGCGACCATCGTACATCGTCATTAAAATACCTTCAATTTGTAATTCTGGATTTAAACGGCTTTGTACAATTTTTACTGTATTTAGCAATTTTCCCAAACCTTCCAATGCAAAAAACTCGCACTGCACCGGTACAATTACACTTGTAGAAGCCACCAAAGCATTTACAGTAATTAAACCCAACGATGGTGAGCAATCAATCACTATAAAGTCATATTTATCCTGCACCGCCTCTAAAATGTTTTTCATTACATTTTCACGGTTAGGATAATTAATCATTTCAATTTCAGCACCTACCAAGTCAATATGGCTAGGCAAAACATCCAAATGCGGTATTTCGCTTTTTAAAATTACGTCTTCTGCCTTGGTATTATTTACCATACAGTCGTACAAGCTACTGGTAATATTGTGCAAGTCGAAGCCTGTACCGGTGGTACTATTGGCCTGAGGATCAGCATCTACCAACAATGTTCTATATTCTAACACAGCAAAACTTGCTGCTACATTAATAGCCGATGTGGTTTTACCTACACCGCCTTTTTGATTTGCTACACCAATAATTCTTGCCATTGCGCAGATTGTATTTTTTATGTAACCAACAGTTAGTTATCTATTAGGCTTTTGTTGTGTCGCACTACCGATAGCTATCGGTATGTACGTTTATAACTTTATTCAGCTTTGCCCACAATGTCGATAATTTCTATGACAAACAATAACACAAGTTGGCAAATGTAAAAGATTACACAGCTATTTACAACTTCAAGCGCAGGTAATTGTGTAGGTGTTGGTAACTTAAAAGCAAAACGGGTAGGAAATGGTGTCTCGTACCCGTTTTTGAAGAAGTATTTATTGGGATTATTTTACTTTAATGACTATCTAGAATTATAACCTGCTGTCAATTTTTTTAAGTTGTTTTTCTTTTCTTCTTAAAAAATTCTCAGCATGTTGTTTTCTGCGTTCTGTTCTATCTTCTAGAAATTTTTGTAGCATTCTTTCTAGAACAGACCCAGGCGCAGCAGTTACCTCAAATTTTATGATGTTATCACTTTTCATATCCCAAATTTACAAAAATATTCCTACAAACTAATTGTCTCGCCAATAGCTGGTAACAACAGTTTCTTCCCAGCTTTTTCAAAATCCGCTAAAGCTCGGTCTTTATCAATTTTAATGTAGCCAAAGGTGTCGTAATGCACACCTACCACAGTATCGCACTTCACAAATCCTGTTGCATGAATAGCATCTGTTACATCCATTGTAAAATGCCCGCCTATTGGCATGACTGAGAATTTCAAATTAGCCCAAAGCGGTATTAACTGCATATCCATCGTTAGTGCAGTATCGCCAGCGTAATAAAAATCGCCCTCGGGTGTGCTAAATACAAAACCCATTGGGTTACCACCACTAGCGCCATCTGGCATAGTTGATGAATGAATAGCATTTACACCACGAGCTTTACCAAATGGAAAATTGATATAGCCACCATGGTTCATCATCAACACATTTTCTACGCCTTTGCTGCCTAGCCAATCAGCAATTTCTGCTGCGCAAACAACCGTA
This sequence comes from Chitinophagales bacterium, assembly GCA_013297585.1. Classification (GTDB taxonomy): domain Bacteria; phylum Bacteroidota; class Bacteroidia; order Chitinophagales; family Chitinophagaceae; genus Parasediminibacterium. The sequence goes on along the minus strand of JAAFHG010000003.1, from coordinate 22,357 downwards.
GCTTTTGTACGCTGTGCAATGCTTATCAAATCTGCAACGTGGTCACCATGGCCATGCGATACAAAAATAAAATCAGCTTCAATGCTATCTACTAAAATATTGGTAGCCAATGGATTACCCGAAATAAATGGGTCAAACAATATTTTTTTGCCTTGTACGTCTACTTGAAAACAAGATTGACCAAAATAAGTAAGTGTCATACAATTGTTGGTTTAATAGTTTTTAAAAACAATGATAACAAAGCAACAATCTTTAAGGCAAACTGTTGGTGTATTATTGTAAAATATTTATCACCATTTTTAATAGTTTAATTGAACAATAGTTTTATGAGAAATGCAAGTACATGGTGGATTATCGCTTTTTTAATGTTGCTGTTAGATTTTTATGTGTATCAAGCTGTAAAAACCGTTAGCCAAAACTCAAGTGAGAGGGCTAAATGGCTAGTGCAGGTAATTTATTGGGGCATTTCTGTTGTAACGTTAGCTAGCCTTTTATCGCTACCATATATACAGGCTTTACAGACCAATAAGATTTTCCGCAACTATGTATTTGCAATATTAGTAGGCTTGTTTTTAGCCAAACTCATCAGTTCTACTTTCTTTTTGCTCGATGATATTCGTAGGCTGTTTGCCTTTGTGTTTAGTAAGTTTTCAACTACATCAGTTGAAACTGTGGCTTCAGATAACAGTATTCCTCGTTCTACATTTTTAAGTTGGATGGGCTTAGGTATTGGGGGTGGCTTGTTTGGTACTTTATTATATGGATTTAGTAATAAGTACAAATACCAAATTGTACGTGTACC
>JAAFHG010000003.1:0-21524 GCA_013297585.1 Chitinophagales bacterium | reverse complement strand
TATGATATTGAAGGAAAAGCCCGATTTAATATTATTTACAGGTGATTTGGTAAATGACCGTCACGAAGAAATGCACGATTATATAGATGTGTTTAATCGCCTAAAAGCACCATTGGGTGTTTATAGCACATTGGGTAACCATGATTATGGTGATTATGTGGCATGGCCTGATAGAGATAAAAAGCATTTGGAATTAGAAAGAATTACTGGAAAACGTTTAATGACACCGCTTCAAAAAGCGAACCTTGAGAATCTAAAGAAAGTTCATGTACAACTTGGCTGGAAATTAATGATGAATGAACACCAGATATTTGAAAGAAACGGTGAAAAAATTGCTTTGTTAGGTATAGAAAACTTTGGTGCAAAAGGGAACTTTCCTAAATATGGTAAAATGCAAGATGCGCATCCTGGTACAGAAAATATACCTTTTAAAATACTCATGAGCCACGACCCAAGCCATTGGGATTATCAAGTAACCAAAGAGTATAAAGATGTGGATTTAATGCTAGCTGGCCACACACATGGTATGCAGTTTGGCTTAGAGAATCCTTACTTTAAATGGAGCCCTGTAAAATGGATGTACAAACAATGGGCTGGTTTGTATGAAAATGGTAACCAAAAACTATACATCAACCGTGGATTTGGTTTTATTGGTTATCCCGGCCGTGTGGGTATTCTACCAGAAATTACAGTAATTGAGTTGGGGTAGTTAATGGTCAATAGTGAGTAATTGTAGACTAATTAAGTTAAATTGCTGATTTTATACTTTCACTTTTGACTTTTCACCATTCACTTCTCGCTACTGCCTAATCACTGCTCACTTTTTCGCTATCGCTTACTTATTTTATTCATACTCACAGCCCTTTGCATGGTGCATTTAAAACGGTCAATACCATCAACTCTTAGGCTACTATGCTTGGTGGTTCTACCTTTCATGCGTTTACGCCACATTTTAAAACTACTTGGTTTGCTATTGGTACGCATTAATGCTATTACCTCTTTTTCGCTTAGCCCAAATTGAAACTCAATCGCTTCAAAAGGTGTACGGTCTTCCCAAGCCATTTCTATAATGCGGTCTGTATCTATAATTGTTAAGGTTGTTGCCATAATGTCAATCTTAGTAAAGCCAAATAGCGTATTTAGTTCTTAATATTTCTTACTAATACAAAGCACTTTTATATTTTGTTTTGGTATTTTGGCACAATCATTGAAAATGTTCTCTAAAATTAACAAACACATGAAAAAAGTAATCGTTTCAACGCTAGCAGTTTTATTAATTGTAGTTACATCTCAAGCTCAAGGCTTTAGAGCAGGTATTAAATTAGGTGCCAATGGTACTAAAATAGATGGTCAATCTTTTGAAGATGGGTACAAGCTGTCTTACCAAGCAGGTGTATTTTTTGAGGCAGATTTTAATAAAAAATTTGGTATTCAGCCAGAGGTTTTGTTTGGTCAAACTACCAGTAAAGCCGCTAGTGGCTTAGCTGCTGTTGGTACTAATTTAGTGTCAAATAAAGATTATACATTAAATTATTTGTCAATTCCTATTTTGCTTCGTTACAATGTGGGTAAACTTGTAACACTAAATCTAGGGCCACAATTTGCAATATTGCTTAATAAAGACAATACATTGCTGCAAAATGGTCAGCAAGCTTTTAAAAGTGGCGACTTCTCTATGGTAGGTGGTGTACAATTAAACTTTAAAGTATTGCGTGTTTATGGTAGATACAATGTGGGTTTAACTAATATAAACGACGTAAGCAGTCAAGAAAAATGGAAAAGCCAACAGTTGCAACTAGGCTTAGGCTTTAAATTATAGGTTTTACATTTCAGGTTTTCTATAGAAAGGCACCTCGTAAAACGGGGTGCCTTTATTTTACCTATAAAATTATAACCGCTGATTAAAATAAGCAAAGTGAGATTTATTATGATTTTAATTACTGTAGGATCTGCGATTTTGAATATAAAATAATCTGCTTTTATCTATCCCAATCGGTGTCATCTGCTTTACTATCTTTTACGCCATTTTGTACCACGGTTACACATAATATTGCAGTGGCACTAATATTGTTTTACCTAGCACTCTTAATTTTTTTATAATAATACTGTTGTAGTGTGACAACTTGACCAGCCGTATTTTGCAACATAATTGAACATGACTAGAAACAAGCGCTTTTTTGCGGGTGAAGATGAATCGGATTTCATGCCCATAATTCCTATAAACGAGAATGATATAGAAGATAAAAATCTCGTAATTCCAGATGAACTGCCAATACTACCGTTACGAAATACTGTGTTATTTCCAGGCGTAGTACTGCCAATAACTGTGGGTAGAGACAAGAGTATAAAAGCTGTAAACGAAGCTTATAAAGGTGATAAATTAATTGGTGTTATTTCTCAAAAAGATACCAATATAGAAGATCCTGAGGCTAAAGATTTATGCACCATTGGTACAGTTGCAAAAATTATTAAGCTCATAAAAATGCCCGATGGCGGCACTACTATTATCATTCAAGGTAAAAAGCGTTTTGAACTGGTAGAAATATTGAGCGATGATCCTTTTTTTAAAGGGAGCATTAAATTACTAGTGGATGATGAAAAGCCTGACACCGAAAATTTTGAAGCGTACTTAAGTAGCATTAAAGATTTGGCTTCGCAAATTATTCAGCTATCGCCAAATATGCCTACCGAAGCAGGTATTATTCTTAAAAATATAGAAAGTGCTAGCTTTTTAATCAATTTTGTTAGTAGTAACCTTAACGCAGATATCAACGAAAAGCAAACCCTGCTTGAGATGCACGACATAACAGAGCGTGCAGAAAAATTGGTGCACTTACTACAACGTGAGCTACAATTTGCCGAACTAAAAGACAAAGTAACCAATAAAGCCCGTGTAGAAATAGACAAGCAACAGCGTGACTACTTTTTGCAACAGCAACTAAAAAGCATTAAAGACGAGCTTGGTGGCGACAGCAACGAGCGTGAAGTTGCCGACATGAAGAAGAAAGCTGAAGCCAAAAAATGGCCAGAAGCTGCAAAAAACTTGTTTAACACCAACGTTCAAAAGTTGGAAAGAATGCACCCATCAACGCCAGATTATTCTATTGTGTACAACCACTTAGATTTAATGTTGGATTTACCTTGGGAAGATTATACCGATGATAATTACGACCTTAAAAATGCCAAAAACGTATTGGATACAGACCATTATGGTATGCAAAAAATTAAAAATCGCATACTAGAATATTTGGCAGTATTAAAGCTAAAAGGCGATATGAAAAGCCCGATTTTATGCTTTGTAGGCCCGCCAGGTATTGGTAAAACATCGTTGGGTAAAAGCATTGCACATGCTGTAGGGCGAAAATATGTACGCGTAAGCTTGGGTGGCTTGCACGATGAAAGCGAAATTCGTGGTCACCGTAAAACCTATATAGGTGCGATGCCTGGTAGAATTTTGCAGAACATTCGCAAAACAAAAACCAGCAACCCGGTAATGATTTTAGATGAAATAGATAAAATTGGTAACGACCACAGAGGCGACCCGTCATCTGCATTGCTAGAAGTGCTAGACCCAGAACAAAACAATACTTTTTACGATAACTACCTAGAACTTGAGTACGATTTAAGTAAAGTGCTATTTATTGCTACCGCCAATAATTTGCAAAACATACAACCTGCCTTGCGTGACCGTTTAGAAATTATAGACCTAAGCGGCTATGCTGTAGAAGAAAAGGTAGAAATTGCTAAAAGACACTTAGTACCTAAGCAAAAAGATGCGCATGGTTTGGGTAAAGTAAACCTAAAACTAGCCGACAAAGTGCTAGAGAAAATAATAGAAAGCTACACCAGAGAAAGTGGTGTACGTGAACTAGATAGGCAATTGGCCAGCATTATGCGCTACCAAGCCAAAGAATTGGTACTAAACGAAAAAGTTAAAAGCCCCGTTACTGCCGATGATGTGGTAACCATTTTAGGTTCTGCCAGATATAGTAACGATATCTACAAAACCGTAAACATGCCAGGTGTAGTGGTAGGCTTGGCTTGGACATACGTTGGTGGTGATATTTTATTTATAGAAACTGTACTTAGTGATGGTGGAAAAGGCGAGTTGAAACTAACTGGTAACCTTGGTAATGTAATGAAAGAAAGTGCCATTACTGCGCTTACCCTTTTGCAAGCCAACGCAAAAAAATATGGTATAGATGTAGAAGATTTTGGTAAGAAAACCATTCATGTGCATGTGCCAGAAGGTGCTACACCAAAGGATGGCCCAAGTGCAGGTATTACTATGCTTACCTCTTTGGCCTCTGCATTTACTGGCCGTAAAGTGAAACCTTACCTAGCCATGACGGGTGAAATCACCCTACGTGGCCAAGTATTGCCAGTAGGCGGTATTAAAGAAAAAGTATTGGCTGCCAAACGTGCTGGCTTAAAAGAGATTATTATGTGCTGGCAAAACCAGAAAGACGTAGAGGAAATAGACAGTGCGTTTATTAAAGGTGTTACGTTTCATTATGTAAAAAACATGCAGCAAGTGCTAGATTTAGCCTTGGTATAAATAGATATAACGCAGCGCAAAAAGCCTATTACTAGCGATGGTAATGGGCTTTTTTAGTGCTTAACATACAGTGCTATCTGATTATAAAGCAATACCCTCTTGTTCCAAATACTATAAGCCTTAGATAAGTTTTGTTGTAGGCGAACATTTAAATACATTGACTTAATGTAGGAATAAAAAAAATATTTGGTCATTTACGAAATAATCGTAGGTTTACGAAAAATTCGTAGATGGAAAAGTTGACATTGCAGGAAGAAGAAATTATGAAGGCTATTTGGCTATTTAAAGAGGGAAATATTAAAAACTTTATTAGCCAGCTAAAAGAGCCCAAACCACCTTATACTACTGTTGCTAGTACTATTAAAAATTTAGAAAAAAAAGGATATATACAAAGCCAGCTTTTTGGTAATAATTATTTGTACAAGCCTGTAGTAAGCGAAGAATCGTATAAGAAAAAGTTTGTTGGAAATATTGTGAAGGACTTTTTCGGCAACTCTTATAAAGATATGGTAGCGTTTTTTGCCGCTGAGGAAGATATTTCCCCAAAAGAGTTGAAAGAAATTATTTCAATGATTGAATCAAAAAAATAAAAGCGTAATGGAAACAATTTTTGACTATTTCCTAAAATTTAATATATCATTAGTTTTAGTATTTCTATTCTATTTCCTTGTTTTAAGAAGGTTAACGCTGTATGTAGAGAATAGGTTTTATTTTATTTTTAGTTTACTACTGTGCCTAATAATTCCATTTATTAATGTTGGTTATTATTTTAATAATGATACGGCTAAGCTGCCAATGCTTATAAAAGACATACCAGCTGTAACAATTACTCAGATTTATGTAATTAGTTATAAACCAAGTTTGCTAACCGAAGGATTTAACTACGTATCTATATTTACTATTCTGTATTTTGTGGCAGTTGCAATTCTGATATCAAGAATTTTATTGCAAATCAAATCAATTTATGTCCTAAAAAGGAATGCATCAATTTCTCGTATAAACAACAATCCCGTTTATAAAACTGATAAAATAATTGCTCCGTTTTCATTTGGAAAAAGCATTTTTATTAACCCCGAGCTACATACTAAGGAAGAAACAAATGAAATTCTGATACACGAAATGGTGCATGTAAAACAATTTCATGTGTTTGATATTTTGCTTATAGAACTGGTAGCAGTATGTAATTGTTTTAATCCTGTTGTATGGATTTTAAAGAAGAGTGTAAAACAGAATCTAGAATATATAGCCGATGCAAAGGTTTTATCTGTAATTGAAGATAAAAAGCATTATCAATATCATTTACTAAAAAGTACCATACAGCCAAGATTTTCATTAACAACACCATTTAATTTTTTAAAACTCAAAACAAGAATTCTTATGATGAACAAAAAAAACTCACCCAAAAAAGCAATTTTTAGATTTGCATTTGTCTTACCTCTATTTGCAATTTTATTATTTAGTTTCAGAACATCTTTACCTAAAGTGCTAACGCTTAATAATTTACAAAAAGTAGTTCCTCAAAAAAGTGCAGAAGTGTTAATTCCAAAAGCATTACCAGTTAAAATTTCTGATAAAAAAATAGAGAAAGAAGTTATTAGTGCTTCTGAAAGGAATTATGGTATTTATGGTGGAATATTTGATTATAAAACTAGTAAACCTGTACAAGGCGTAAAAGTGTTATTAAAAGAAACTGGCGAAATAGCTATCACTAATGAAGATGGTTATTTTGAAATTATATCTAAATTGCTTGATAAGATAAAAACCAGGCGAACAATAACGCTTACGTATAATAATTCAACTAAAGAAGTTTGGTCGCCTTCTAATAGTTATAGTTCAACTATTACTGATAATAAACTTGGTGAACTTAGAACCTATTTTTTAGATACTGAACAAACAGAAATAACTACTCGATTTAGTGGCATGGGTGAGTTAAACAGTAAAGAAGCACTTGAAGCTAGTAGTATAAAAAAAGCTTTAGGCGAAGCCGTGAAAAGAAAAAATGAAGCAATTGAAGAATATGACGTTAAAAAGAATTTTTCAGCATCAAACAGTGTAGATACGACCAAGCATTAAGGTGTTTCTTCGTTATTAGATATTTCCTTACTACTGGCGCAGGTTTATTACAAGTTGTTGAATGTCAATTAGTTTAGGTATTTTAAAGAAATAACAATAACGAATATGTGAGAAATCTGCTTTATAGCAGTTTTGGCTGCTAAACGTGCCGGCCTAAAAGAAATAATTATGTGCTGGCAAAAACCAGAAAGACATAGAAGAAATAGACAGTGCGTTTATTAAAGGTGTTACGTTTCATTATGTAAAAAACATGCAGCAAGTGCTAGATTTAGCATTGGTGTAAATAGATATTACGCTAAGAAAAAAGCCTATTACTAGTGATGGTAATAAGCTTTTTTTGTGTGGCAAATTATTACCTTAATATTGATGCTCTTGCAATCTCAACCTTATCTCGAAGTTTATTAAAAAACATTAGGCGTTCTTTTTCATTGGCTTTGCTTATTGGTGTTGATTTCTGAGATATAATATCGAATGTCTTTTTGGTATAGTTGTTAAAGGATTCGTCTTGTGTCATGATGAAATTAATAACACTATGATTGATGTACGTGATTCGCTTATCGCCTAGTTCCATAAACTGCATATTGTCACCCATAATTAAGTCATTAATATACATATTGTATTGAGGAAGGTCGCTACTCGGTTTTTGCTGAAATCTAAGTTTCATGCCATGCTCAGCTTGTAATTCTAAATGATTAATTAGTTCATCTAGTTTATCTAAAAGGCAAATCGCATCATCTTTAGACTTTAATGCCCCCGTTGCTCTATAAAATTCTATTTGATGAATAGTGCTGGTAATATTTTCAATACCCCAAATTTCTGTGCCTGGTATAGATGCATAGGTGTCACTTATTTTACGCCATAATTCATAGAATTGTTTGTAGTAATTATCTTCTATTGAAAATTTTGTCAGCTTCCAATCCTCATAAAACAAGATAGATTTTAGAAAGAAAAAGGATTTAAAAGCGGCTATTTCTGGTATCATATAATAATACAAGAAGGGGATTTCTTTGGCTAAATAATAATAATGGTTGGGTTTATAAGATGCAATTGTTTGTAAATGAACTAATACAGATTTCTGCCATTCCTCAAACTTGAAGTTTGAATTATTGGTAATTCTTCCCGAAAAAATAAACGAATCTGTTTCTAAATGTAATAATTGGTCTACCGATACTTTAAAATGCGCTGCTAATAATTTGGTTTCTTCAAATGAAATGGGCTTATCACCCCTTATACGTCTATAAGCGCTATCTATACTAATCTCTAATACATCTGCAACAGCATCTGCTAAAGACACATGTGGCGCTATTTGTTTTTTTATTTGTTTAAAAAACTGTTGTTGTAGTGTTTCCATAAAATCATTTTTTGCAATTACTGCAAATAGCTAAGTTTTTTTTAGTGATTATTAATAATAAACACTTTTTAGCAGCTGTTCAACTGTAAAGCATTACTATTTTTCTTAGCGCTTACCTCTATTATAGTCATCGTTACTTCGCTGTAATGCAATATAGCAATCTTTCAATTTTACTTCAGGCTACCCACTGATTAAGTTTGATGATAAATATTTTATCAATTAAATGTTTTGTGTGAAAATCTACAATCATTATAAAAAATCTGCTATGAAAGTGCCATTTGTATTATTACTTGTTTTTTTAGTTATAGGTTGTAAACATGTTTATTATCTGCCTAATGCCCAGCAAGTGCCAATGTTTAGGCAAAAGGGTGAAAGTAGAATAGCATTTCAATCGGGTGGTGCTAGCGAAAGTTCTAGTAAAGAAATAAATGCGGCTTATGCTGTAACAAAGCATGTGGCAATTATGGCAAATTATATGGCTGTAAGGGGTGGTGATAGTAGCAAATATAAAGATTGGGGTAAGGGCAATTACTGCGAAGCTGCAATAGGCTATTATGAGCCTTTAGGTAAAGCATTTTTATTTGAAACCTACTTTGGTGGTAGCTATAGTAACCAAACACATCGGTATACAGATTTTGGCTTTTATGGTTCAAATACTTATGGTGGTAGTGCCAATTTATATTTTACCAAGCTATTTATTCAGCCTTCTATTGGGGCAAACCTAAAAGGAGTAGCTTTTGCTTTGTCCACTCGTATTTCCAAAGTACATTTTTACAATATTGACAATCAAATATTATCAACCACTAGTATCGAGTTCCAACGGCTCAATGATATTTCAAAAAATTACAATTCAGTATTGATAGAACCTGCTTTTACTATAAGGGGTGGCTTTAAATATGTTAAACTACAATTGCAAGTACAATTATCTAGTAATTTAACCAACAAAGATTTATTGTTTGAAAATTCAAACACAAGTATTGGTATATGTTTTAATGTTTCAAATGCTGATATCAAAAGGCTTTTTAGGAAGAAACTAACAAAATAAACTCTATTAGCGATGGTCTCTGACTAGTTCTAAGCTCTCCCTTAGTTTAAGTAGTAGCTATTTAAACCTAAGTAACAATAACTCATCCATTAAACAACTTATGCCTCTTTATAGCTTTTCCTCTTTTCAATTGTATCGCATGATAGATTGTGGGTACATCATTCGACCATTGTTTAATGGTAATAATAATGGCAATAATTTCTACCCTTGTAATTAAGCCCACCCAAAAGCAGATTGTAAAAAGCAGGGTGCTATTACCTGTAAGCAGTAGTTGAATTAAGGTGGCAAATAGTAGCAGCGTCCAAATTTTAGCACCAATAGAATGTGTGGCAATTTCTTTTTTAAACTTTAAAAAACTTACAACATAGGTGAGTGCTTCAAAAGCTAACAACACAATTAGCGCCGTTGCTTGTTGCTTGAAAAATAGAGGATGTTGTAGATAAGTAGCAATGGCTACTGCTATAAAAAATAGTTGGTCAATAGTTGAATCGAAGCGTCTTAATCGTTGTGTAGAAATGTTGAGATGCCTTGCAATAATGCCATCAAAAATGTCTGTTAATAAGCCAATGGTTAGTAATGTAACACTTAAGTAGCCATTGTTATCTACATGAAAAACGCCTAGTAAAATGATGATAATGCCTAACAATAGTCTGCTAAAAATAAGTAAAATGGGAAGTTTTTGCATGAGGTATTCGTTGTAATGTATCTGATGATTAGACATTTAGCTCGCAAATCTTACAAGTAATCAATTTTATCAATTGCCCCGACATTTATGTCGGGTTAATATATGACTTCCTGATTGGCTTTAGCCACAAGACTTTACCTATTTTGCTATTTAATTTGGCTAAAGCCAATAATAAAAATGATACAGTAATCCCTTGGCTAAAGCACAAGGGCAATTGAATTGCGAACTAAATGCCTAATCCTATCAATCATTATTAAAAAGTTGTCCGCTACACCAAACCTAGTTGTTGCAATTTATTGCCAATGGTTACATTTTTCATGGTTTGTTCTAGCGATGCAAAGTCTGCTTTTTGTACAGTTTGGGTAATGCTACCATTTTGCAGTACATGAATCGTATCGCAGGTATCGCTAAGGGTAGAAAATATGTGCGATGAAATAATAACCGTTTTTTGCAAAGCTTTCAACTGGTGAATAATTTCTACAATCATCATATTGCTTTGTATGTCTACACCATTAAAGGGCTCGTCTAGTATAAAATAGCTATTGCCTTGAAGTAAAATGGCTGTTATAGCTAGCTTCTTCTTCATGCCAGTACTGTATTGTGCAGCATATTTATGTAAGGGTAGGTCAAAAATGTTTTTACTCGCAATATCTGTAATGCTAGTATTGCGAGCATTACACAGTAGTTGTATGTATTCTTGCCCAGTAATTCTAGGAAGAAAATAAGGCTCAGTTAGTAGTAAACCCAAATGATGTTTTAGTGGCTGAAGGCCAGATGTTATCTCACCGTCAAAATCTTCTAGGCCAGCTAGGCATCTAAACAATGTTGTTTTACCTGCGCCATTTTCACCCACAATGCCATACACTTTGCCTTTTTCAAATTGTACATTAATATTGTGCAGCACTTGCTGCTTGCCAAAATGCTTACTTAAGTTATTAATATGTATCATGGTAGTAAATGGCTGAGGCGTTTTGTAGATTTGACAAATAAATAAGGTATTAACAGCAGTAAAAATGGTGGAAAGCTAATGCACAGCGCAAGCATTATGGCTTGTGTAATGCCTAATTCGTGGGGATAATTGGCGTATTTACCCATAACGATAGCTACTAGAAAGCCGCTACCTACCAACCAAAATAACAGCAACCACCAAATATTACTCGGGTAAAAAATAGCCAATACAACTATTATTGGTAACACTAGTAAGCTTACGTAGCTGAGTGCTGTTTGTATTTTGGTAAATAAAAATCGCTTGGCATTAAGACTATATATCCACACAAAATACATATTTTCTGGCTTGGTAAAGTAACCCATACAGATAACAAATACCAGCATCACTGCAAATATGCCAAGGTTAAAATTAGCTACGCAAATAGCAATTACTGTAAGTGCATAAGCTGCAAAAATGGCCAGGTAAGATTGTCTAAATCCAACTACAAATTCAAATGGTTTTTTGTAAAATGGTGTAGGTATAGTAATAGATATTGTGGTGCTTACGCGAATGAGTGCCACCAAACTTGCCAGCAATGTTAAACATAAAGCCGAAAGCCAGTATTGTTTGTATAATAAAAACAATATAAAAGGTAAGCTTACTAAAAGGTTTTCAATCACTCTTACAATGCGTTGTTTGGCATTGCCAAAACATAGGTTTAAAAAATCGTTGCGTCTGCTATCTGCTAGCGGACTTATAACACTTAACGCTATAGCAATATAAATTGGCTGCGCAAAAGTTGTTTTGTAAAAAAGATAGAGTGATAAGCCTACAAAAAGCAACGCCGCTAACAAATAGCCCAAAATGGGAGGTAAATTGGCGTCTTTAAACCTACGGTTGATAAATTGGTATTGCAGTAGAAAATAGGTTGTCACACATGTTGTAATTTGGTAAATAACTAGTCGTAAATATAGTGTCGTTTACTATTGATGTAATTGATTTTTATAACGATGATGTTTGCTATTCCATATGTTCTTAAACCAGTTTATTAAATAGCCGTTCAGTTGCATATAAATTGATGCTTTACATACACTATGTAATGTTGCAAGCGAAAATCACGAAATGCGCCAAAACCAGAAAAACGTAGAAGAAATAGACAGTGAGTTTATTAAAGGTGTTACGTTTCATTATGTAAAAAGCATGCAACAAGTGCTAGATTTAGTATTGGTGTAGTGAAGAATAGTTGATTAATATTGAGCCTGCTACTTGCAAAGTTTAGTAGGCTTTTTTTGTGCATGTGGCTTTTGCAAATGATAGTAAATGGTCTTTTGCCGTGAGCCTACTTTTAGTTTCCATTTGCGTAAAATGCTTTTCCCACTTGCTACATATTGCATGGCTTAGTTAATACAAGTTTGTAAAAATAAGTAGCGTATGTGTAATTTTAAATCATGGTATTTTGATGATAATGGTTATGTGGTACAATGCCAAGTTTGCAACCATTATCAGCTAAGTTTTGGCACCACTATACTTACTTTGGATGATAAGAATTACCACATTTTTGCTAGTCTTGTTTTTGCAACTAAAGAAAATAATGTAGCTGTAAATAATGCAACTATTAAGTGTGTGGTACTGCCTACACCATCCAGTTGCGTTAGCACTATTCTTACACAACACGAATTGGATAATTTGTACAACATGTTGCAAGAAGTTGATACCGAAATGAAGGCAGAGCAGTTGTTAAGTTTATTCAATCCATCTTGAAAAAGATACGTCATATTAAGCCCTGGTTACCACTTTGGTTCACTAATTTATAGGCAGTTGGTAGCTGATGAAATATAATTCTTGAGTATAGCCAGGCACAATTTTTTTTAGATTAATCAGCAAGATTAATAACACAGCTTTACAAACTGAAAGCGTTCATCAAAAACGTTGTAAGTGGTTGTATATCTGTGTTATTTGCGTTTTTATTTGTTACAATTTGTTCGTTTTCTGTTTCCCATTTGCGTAAAATGCTTTTCCCGATTGCTATACTTGTAGGTATTATAGATAGATAATTTTGCCCTCTCATAAACCAATTAACAATATGCGTCAATTGCTTTTGCTCATCATTTTTACTGCAATAACCATTTCTATACAGGCACAAATAAAAGATACAACAGCAGCTGTATTAGGTGAAGTAGTTGTTACTGGTCAATACGAACCACAACCACTTAAAAATTCGGTGTATAAAGTAAAAACCATTACTGCTGAACGTATAAAATTGCGTGCCGCCACAGATATTGTTGGTGTGCTTAACAGCGAATTGGGTATGCGTTTTTCAAGCGATAATACCTTGGGCGAAAGCGATACCAAAATATTAGGTATGGGTGGTACCAGAGTTAAAATACTGATAGATGGTGTACCAATGGTAGACAGAGATGCCACCAAACAAAGCCTCACACAAATAGACATTAACACCGTTGAAAAAATAGAAATTGTAGAAGGGCCAATGAGTGTTGTTTACGGTACAGATGCCTTGGCTGGCGTAATAAATATCATCACCAAAAAAGGTTTTAAAGGCGGTAATAATTTATCTGTATCAGCAAGGTTGCAAGAAGAAACAGTGGCAAATTCTTACACCCCTTTTGCTGATGATGGCATACATAACGAGAACGTAACAGTCAATTGGAACAACAATCATTGGCGTGCAACTGGCTATATTACAAGAAATAATTTTGGCGGCTTTACAGATACGGCTTCATTTCCCGCAAAGGTTTTTAAACCAAAAGAGCAATGGATTGGCGGCGGCACATTTGGTTATAGAAACAACAAAGTAAATGCATGGTATCGTTTAGATTATTTACATGAAAACTTGTTTGCTGCAAGCCCAATGAACACGAACAATTATATCAGCTTTCAGCAGTTTTATATTACCAATAGATACACCCATCAAGCACAGGCAGATTGGATAATCAACAGCAAATTGAAGTTAAACACCACGGCTTCTTTACAAGATTATACACGCAATACAGAATCGTACAAAAAGAACTATCAGTATAATACCAACACACCTGATATGTCTGGTGCAGGTTATTATGATGTGTCAAAATTTCGGAGCTGGTTTTTCCGTAGCACCGCAGCAATAATAGTGTCGCCAAAGGTTTCTTTACAGCCAGGTGTTGATATAAAGTATGATAAAACAAGTGGTCAACGTATTGCAGGTGCGCCAAGCATTACAGACTACTCATTTTTTGTATCTTCTGAAATAAAGCCAGTTGCAGGTATTAATATTAGACCAGGTTTTAGAGTTAGTAAAAATTCAGTGTACGATGCCCCACCAATCATTCCTTCTATCAATGCTAAAGTAACATTAAATAAAAAATTAGACCTGCGTTTGTCTTATGCAAAAGGATTTAGAGCACCTATTTTACGTGAACTCTATTTTAATTTTTTTGATGCCAATCATAGCATACAAGGTAACCCAAATTTAAAAGCCGAAACGAGCAACAGCTTTATGGCATCTATTACACATAGTGCATTATCTAAGAAGCATTTTAGCATAAATTCTAGTGTATCTACCTTCTACAACGATTACAGTAATTTTATTGACTTGTATGGGTTTAAAGATGCTGGCGGTAATGACGTATTTTCTTATTTTAATCGTGACACTTACAAAACAGTTGGTGGCACTTTTGAGAATACAATTACTTATAAAAACCTAACTGCTACTATTGGTGCATCATATATTGGTTATTACAATAAGTATCAAGAAGATAACACACTAAAAGGTGATCGTACAAAGTTTGCTTGGTCGCCAGAAATCAATGCCAACCTTACTTATAAGCTTACCAAGTTAAAAGCAAATGTTGGATTTTTTTATAAGTATACGGGTAGGGTGCCAACCTATCAAACAAATTCAACTAACGATATTGTACTAGCTCAGCGTGATGCATTTCATTGGGCAGACCTTACCGCATCAAAACAAATCTTCAAACAATTCACAGTTCAGGCAGGTGTTAAAAATCTGTTCAATGTAACCAACTTAACCAGTACAGCAGCTTCTGGTGGTGCACATAGTAGTGGTACAACCACCAATTATACATATGGTCGTTCCTACTTTTTAGGTATCAATTTTCAGTGGTCAAAAAAATAGTAGCAGCTATTGGTTCTAATAAAAAATCTAAAAGATTTTTTGCGTTGTGTCGTAAAAATGAAGGCAAGGCTTTAGAGATTTTACGAAGGCAAAAAAATAAAAACCGTTGTGTCCGTTGTGAGAAAATCAGCAATGGTTATCAAATAGTCATGTTCATATCTCATCATAAAATATAAAACAAAATACAATGAAAGTTCAGTTATCACATCTTCTATTAGCAGCAGGGTTTACAGCCTCAATGTTTGCATGTAAAAAAGACAATGACACAATCGTAGTGCCACCATCAGAAGGCACCAGTATAACATTTAATGGTGGTGTAGGTGGTGCCAGTGCTGCTAATAGTGCTTATGTAGATTTAAGCACCGACAAGGCAGATACAGCAAAACGCTCTAGTTGGGATTTAGGTTTTTATAGCGGTACAGATTTTAGAGTCATACTAAACAATACCACCAGTGCAGGCGCAAAAGTGTTAACCGTAGCCGACCTGGCAGCAGTAGGTGCAGCAGATACCATTGGATTGACTTTAGCTACTAGCCAAACTGCACCTGAGCCTTCTCAACTGGCTTATTTTGATGCGATTAATGGTTCTATTTCTGCAACTGCTATACCTGCTATTTCTGCCACAGCAGCCGATAATAAAGTTGTCATTATTAATCGTGGTACTGGTGGTGCAACACCAGCACGTCCATGGGTTAAAGCAAAAATTACACGTAACGCAAGCGGTGGTTATACGGTGCAATATGGTACCATTACCCAAACAACAGGGTTTACAAGTGTGGATGTACCTAAAGATGCTGAGTACAATTTTAAGTTTGTAAGTTTTGATGGTGGTGCTATTGTAAAAGTAGAACCTAAAAAAGCGGAGTGGGATTTTACTTGGGGTTATTCTCTTTTTCAAACCAATTTTGGTGCAGGATTAGTACCGTACAATTTCTCTGACCTTATTGCAGTAAACTATTTAGCTGGCGTGCAAGTAGCCACTAAAATATATACTAGTGATGTTGTTCGCAACGCAGCTTACACTGTATTTAGTAAAGATAGTGTTACTGCTGCTGCTGCTGTTTTTAGTAGCGATAGATGGGCTATTGGTAGCAGTTGGAGAAGCACACAACCAGCAACTGGCGTTAGAGTAGATCGCTTTTATGTATTGAAAGATCCAGCAGGTAATTACTACAAATTGAAGTTCATTTCAATGGGCGTAAACGATGGTGGTGTAAGAGGTAATCCAGTATTTGAGTACAAGTTGATTAAATAAATTGCCCTATTTTGATGGTGTGCTTGCAAGATCTGTCAGGTTTTAAAACCTGACAGGTCTAAACGGAGGCAATTATTTTAATCTGCATGAACAAATAAAATTTATTACATAAAATCTGCTAATACAATGAGAATAAAAATCCTATTACTCAACCTTATATTGCTGTGTATTTTCAGTCAATCATTTGCTCATGCGCTTTGGATAGAAACTAGCCCTACAGGCAAGCAAGGACAAGCGCAAGAAGTAAAAATATTTTTTGGTGAATATGCGGCAGATGAAAGAGATTCTACAGCAAAATGGTTTAGCAATTTAAAGGATGCAAAACTATGGATAACCTTACCAAATGGCGAAAAGCAACAGCTTACTTGCAATGCAACTGCATTATACTTTTCAGCTTATTTTACGCCAGCACAATCTGGTGTTTATACCTTGTCTATTACACACGAAGTAAAAGACCTTCATGCCACTTCTAAAATAGAATACTATTGTGGGGCAAGTGTACAAGTTGGTGCATTATCAGATGGTAATAGTAATATAGTTGATGGTACAAATTTAGCAATACAAGCACAAGCAAGTGCTACTTTAAAATCCAAAGAAGTAATTAACGTAGCAGTGTTTTTTAAAAAAGTTCTCTTGCCTATGGCAAAAGTTACCATTGCTTCGCCAGATGGTTGGGTAAAAAATATTGAAACAAATGCAAGCGGTATTATTCAATTTAAACCAATAGAAAAAGGCCGCTACATGGTAGAGGCGTTGTACACGGATAAAACGCCAGGCACACATTATGGTAAAGACTATAAAGCAGTGTGGCATTGCATTACGTATTGTATTGAGGTAAAGTAAAGTTTTGTGTAAATGAGAAATACTACCAATAAAAAAACGTCTGAAGCCCTAAAACTTCGGACGTTTTTTTATTCACAAATCACCATTCATATATCAGCAACTATTTCTTGCCACCTTTTTGTCTAGTCATCATAATGTCTCTGTCAAACAAGTACAAACCACTTTTATCCTCACCAATCATTTCTAGTTTATCGTTTAGTACACGGGCACTTTTTTCTTCTTCAATTTGCTCACTCACATACCATTGCAAAAAATTGTGGGTGGCATAATCTTTCTCGGTTAATGCCAAATCTACAAGATCGTTAATGCTATTACTTACAGCTATTTCATGTTTTAAAAATTCCTCAAACATGCTTTTAATACCCTTGTAAGTTACAATAGGTTGCTTTAAAGTTGGTACTAATGCAAAGCCGCCACGTTCGTTTATAAATCGCATCAACTTTAGCATATGTATCCTTTCTTCTTCGCTTTGTTGAAAGAAATATTCGGCTACATTATCAAGACCTAGTTGAATATCGGCCCAGCTTGCCATGGCCAAATAAGCATACGATTATGATGCCTCAAGTTTCACTTGGTTGTTAAGTGCTTCTTGCATTGATGTTGATAGCATACGTGTATTTTTTTGGATGAAAATAATAAAATGAAATGATGAAAATAACACCTTAAAACCCTTTCCCGTTTGCGTAACACCAATTTCCCAATTCGGCACTAATGGTCAATGTTTTTGCGGCAGTTTCGTGTCATAAAAATGTAAAACATGAAAAGAATATTTTGTTTGGTAGCACTTGGTTTTTGTGCCACTGTTGCTTATGCACAACCAAAAGCCGAACAACAAGCTGTTAAGAGTTTGTGCGGTTGTTATGAGGTTGATTTTAAGTATGCCGAGACCTTTGCGGTAGATACTGCTTATAAGTTTAGGCCACGTTATCATGCAGATGGTTTAGAGTGGGTGGTTGCAGAAGAAGCCAGCGATAAAAAAATAGTATTGCAACATTTACTAGTGGCTTACGATACAATGATTATTAAGCATTGGCGAGAAGATTGGGAATTTGAAAAAGCCGATTGGTGGCAGTTTAGTCAGGATGCTACATGGCAGCATACTATTGGCACAAAACAAAAAACTAAAGGTCAGTGGACACAAACTGTATGGGAAGTAGATGATGCACCACGCTATCAAGGTAGTAGTAATTGGGTTACCACAAATGGCCAGTATTATTGGGAAAATACCACCGATGCACCCTTGCCACGCAGGGAATATACAAAGCGAAAAGACTATAATGTAATGCAACGTACCAACCGAATTATCATTACCGATACTGGTTGGGTGCACGAGCAAGACAATAAAAAAATAGTAAGAAAAGGTGGCCTAGCAGATGTTGCAATAGCAGAAGAGAAAGGCTACAATATTTACAAAAAAACAGATGATAGTAAATGTAAACAAGCGGCTATTTGGTGGGGAAAACACAAGCAGTTTTGGAACACCGTTCGCCAAAGTTGGGAAACATTGTTAGCTAGTAAAAACAATGTTCACCTACTATCAAAAGTAGATGGTAAATTACTATACCAACAGTTAGATGTATTAGAAAATCAAAACCTTACTGGTACACCATTGAAGGAAAAAGTTGTAACCCTTTTGAATAAATATATTGATGCCTCTGGCAATAAAATGGCTAGTGCAGCAGTACCTGCAAGTCATTAAAATAGCAGTATTTACTAACCTTAAAAAAATGATACCTGTAAAAGCCAAAGAAACAGGCGAAGCCCAACAAGCTACCAGTACAAGAGATGATGCTTGGGAGGTATTTGACGAGTGGTTTTTAAAATTTAAGAAATGTGCTATACTTGCCCTTGGCGACCAGCCACAATTGAGAGGAAAAATGGGTTGGAAAGAATTATCTGGCAAGTTAAAACGCGACGCATAGTAATTTTATGGCGACTCAAGCCTTAAAAACGGTAATTCGCACCAAAAAAATGGCGGCTCACTACTGAGCCGCCATTTTTTTGTAGTGAGATAACATTTTTTGTAGTGAGCGACCATTTATAGTAGCGAGCCATGCGTTTTCAGTATATCCGCACCATTTTCCACTAGTGTTATTAGTGCTAAAGCCTTAATTGGTATAAAAACTAGGCATTTAAAACTAAGTTACAATAGCGAACAAGTGAGATACCTGATAGAGAAAGCAAAGAGGGATGCTGAAAAATGTATTGCCGCAACTTTTAGCAATTGCGCATTTTGTTTTTTTCGCAATATTTACATAGGTTTTAAAAAATAATTAATAATTTGTGTTGCTAAATAATGACACCTATTTTCAAGTTGTGTGCTGTGCGGTTAAACACAGTATTTAGACGGAAAATTTAACTAAAAATCTTATGATTGATATAGATAACACACAGTTTATATTAGAAAAACTTAATTTATTAAGGGTTGACACTTTGCCTGCATTCGGCAAAATGACAGCCCAACATATGGTTGAACATTTGATATTTGCGGTTATGTCTTCTAACGGAAAATTACCACAAAAACTTTATTACCCAATTGACAAAGCAGAACTTATAAAGACAATAATTATTTTTTCTGACAAGGAAATGCCTATTGGCTTTAAAGCACCAATGCTAAGCGACGACTTACTTGAATTAAAGTTCACAGACTTGAAAACTTCTATTACTATCCTTCTTTCAGAATTAAAAGCGTTTGACAAATATTTTGAAGAAAATAAAGATATAACACCTCTAAATCCGACAATGGGTGAACTAAACAAACGCGAATGGACAATTTTTCATAGCAAACATTTTGAACACCATTTTAAACAATTTAATTTGACATAGAAAGATTCACAGCACGCAATAGGATTGGGTTTTATGCAAGTTGGGCTTAACATTGTAACATCAGTAAATTGCAAATCCCAGCTTCAATTCCAGCAGACGAATGCGTAACCACTAGCCCAGGCCTTTGGCCATACGTGTACGAAAGATATTTATGAGGTGTTACACAATAAAACTTCATTTAGTTTTCAGGATTTCCACCACACGTCTCACTAGCGCTGGTCTCTGACCATAAGTGTTCGAAACCTTTACTTATCAAAGTCCTGTAAGGACAATATATCGGTAGAACCTAGCATAAATTGTTTTTAGCGTGCCTTTAGGTACGCAATATTTTAATCTAAAGCGCCTTTATCCCTTACCTAAAGGCACGTCTGAAAGATACATTACCTAAATTGTTACTGATATTTTATGCCTCTGGCATACTATATTAGATGTTTCGAACACTTATGGTCTCTGACCAGTGCTGAGGCGTCACTTAGTTTAAATAGTAGGTATCTAAAACTAAGTAACAATAACGAACAGGTCAAAGTTGCTATTCGATATGTTCGCAAAGTGGCATGTCGAATAACAGATAAACGGCATTTCTGATGACATACTAGGGTGGTAATGATTGCCGTTGCTGCTTTTGTCACAACTGAGATACTTAAATAGCACTATCTTCTTTGCTTCCTTACCCTGTGTTTCTTTTTACTTTTTCTCTACAGTTATCTCATTCAAATCGTTAATGGTAAGCAACTTTTGGTCTTGCAAAAACAATAGCACTTGCCAGATATGATGCTTGTTAGTAGGTTGTAGTTGCTTTAGTAATTCAGTAACGCTAATGCTTTCATTAGCCTTTACAAGTTGCATTAATTGTTGTTGAATAAGGGCAAATACATTGGCTGATAAGACATTGGTTTTGTTGGCCAAACAAGTATCGCAAATGCCACAACCTTGTGCGGTATCGTCACCAAAATACTTTGAAATGTATTGGCTTCTGCATTGCTTGGAAAGCTGCAAATATTGCAACATCACATCTATACGTTCTTGGTAAATATGCTTGCGTTGCTGATAAGCAGCTTGATTAAATACTAGGTATTGTGCAGGTGCTCTGTTAGTAAAATAGTGTAATTGTGGACTTTCTTTTTGTGGTGTGTATTGTACAATGCCAAAGGCTTGCAGTTGCTCTAATATTGCTTTTACATCTGCTTCTGTAAGGCGTGTTAATTTGGCTATTTGCTTCTCACTGATAGATGTTTGGTTATCTAAAATACCATTGTAACTGCGCAATAAACATTTTACCACAGGGTCTAGCTTTGGGTGACTTTGTTCTATATCGTTCAGTACATTTTTAGGTGCTATAAACTGCACTTTAGATGGTAAAAATACGGATTCGTTAAAACTGATATAACCTTCTTGTTCTAGTGCTTTCAGCACTGCCATTACCATAATAATGTTTAGCTGAAAGTTTTTAGTAAAGCTAATTAAGTCAAAACTGTAGTACATGCCTTCACCTGCACCTACAGGTATGTGTAAGAAATCTGCAAGCGCTTGGTACACTTTTTTTATGTCATACATTATTGGAAAACGTATACCTGTCAAGGCTTGTAGCCCTGTAAAATCAGTATCGTTATACAATAAAATGGCGTACGATTTTTTACCATCTCTACCAGCACGGCCAGCTTCTTGGTAATAATTTTCTAAGCAATCAGGCGTATCGTAATGAATAACTGTTCGTACATCGGGCTTGTCTATACCCATACCAAACGCATTGGTACACACCATTACCCTTGTTTTATTGCTAATCCATTGTTGCTGCTTTTCATTGCGTTCTTGGTTGCTTAAACCTGCA
>JAAFHG010000347.1 GCA_013297585.1 Chitinophagales bacterium | reverse complement strand
GGAAATGCGTATGTGGATACTTATTTTAATTACAATTTTGCCAATCCTATTGATAACACCCATACCAATTCATCATCTATTGGGCGGCATAAGGAAACCCTGGTTAACTTGGCAAGTTTGGGTTTTGAGTCGTATTACAAAAACTGCATAGGACGTTTTTCGCTTCAATATGGTGCTATGCAACACATTGTTCAGGAGCTAGATGCCAGCGTTTACAGAGGGCGTAATACAGGGTTTACTAATTTACAATACATTCGCGAAGCAGCCGTTGGCTATCACTTTAATAAATGGTATGGCGTTAATGTAGAGGCTGGTATTTTTATGAGTTATGTCGGACTCGAGAGTTATATGTTGCAGGATAATTGGAACTATCAACGAGCCATGATTAGTGAGGTAACTCCTTTTTATTTTCAGGGTGTGCGTACACAATTATTTTTAACCAAAACGTTTAAGCAGGAATTTTGGTTGTTAAATGGATGGCAAAGCTATAATAGTTTCAGCAAATCGCCTGCAATCGGTAGCTCCAGCTATTATCGCCCAACGGAAAATTTACAATTGGCTGCTAATTTTTATCTTGGCAGAGATACCCAAAACCCAGATACGTTAGGCAATCCATCTAACCGAGTGCGCTTTCATCACGATAATAGTATAGTGGCAAGGTATTTTAATCAGGCAAAAGCAAAAGGTATTTCGCAGGCGGCTATTAGTATTAACTCGCATTACGGTTTTCAAAAAGGTGTGGATAGGGGAGATACTATAATGGCTAAACAGCATTTTATGTACGGTGCCTCGCTTGCCAACCGTGTTTGGTTTAATAAAAATAAAATAGCCTTGAGCGTGCGTGCCGATTATATATCAAATGGAGGTACATACTTAGCTTATTTGCCCTCGTTGGTTACACCAAATGCATATACCGAGAGTTTTAATAATAATCCTTATAAACCTCTAGAAATTTTACAAGGCGCATTTACTATTGATGTGATGCCAAATGATTATTTTACCTTTAGGATAGAATACGGTTATCGCCAAGCAAATATGCCATACTTTGCAGGGCAGGGTGGCACTACGGGTTCTACTGGGTGGACAAATTTACCTTCTTCTGCCTCGTGGAAACCCGATCTTAAAAAAACCGAAAACAGAATAACGCTGGTGTTAAATTTTAGATTATAGTTTTTTTAATTTATTCTTAATTCCATTGCTTTGCTATTTTGTTTAACTACCCGTAGATTTGATTTACCAAACTAATTACTTGTGGATAGAAAAGATTTTTTGAAAAAAGGATTACTCGGAACAGGTATGTTTGTTGCATCTACATCATTAGCAAATACTATTAAAAACGATGTGGATGAGTTAAAAGAACTTGAAATTTTAGGATTTAATCATTTACCTTATATAAAATCAACCCTAATGGAAAATACTGTTTTACACAAAGCCAATACCAGAGGTGATGCCAACCACGGTTGGTTGCATAGCAAACACAGTTTTAGTTTTGCAAGTTATTATAATCCAGATCGGATGCATTTTGGCGTATTACGTGTTTTAAATGATGATATAGTATCTGCCGGAATGGGTTTTGGAACCCACCCACACGATAATATGGAAATTATCAGCATTCCCTTAGAAGGTGATTTAGAGCATAAAGATAGTATGGGTAATACAACTGTAATTAAAAACGGCGACGTGCAAGTGATGAGTGCTGGAACGGGTATACAGCACAGTGAGTACAATAAAAGTAAAGATAATCAGGTTAAGTTTTTACAAATTTGGATTTTTCCGAATAAAAAAAATGTAACACCTCGCTACGATCAGATTACCTTAAAACAGGAGGATAGACAAAATAAATTACAACAAATTTTATCGCCGAATGCAGGCGATGAAGGAGTTTGGATATATCAAAACGCCTGGTTTTATTTGGGAAAATTTGATAAAGAGTTAACGGTAGATTATAGTCTTAAAGCAAAAAATAACGGCATTTACTTTTTTAATCTGAGTGGCGATGTTGAGGTAAATGGTCAGTTGTTAAACGCCCGCGATGGTTATGGCGTATGGAATACCGATACACTTAAAATAAAAGCAATCAGCCACACGGAGTTTTTACTTATGGAAGTTCCAATGAGTGTTTAAACTAAAAACGAGTTACTTTTATAATAAATTATATTAGATTTTTTTTAGATTTATAACTCTATTTGCATTCGATTACAGAATTTTTGTAAAACAATTTTTTAAACAACGAACCATTTTTAAAGCTATGACTAAAATTGAGACAATATTTGAAAACAATAAAAAGTGGATAGCAGAGAAGCTGGACATGGATTCGAAGTATTTCGAAAATTTAGCCGCAGGCCAACACCCTGAGTTTTTGTATATTGGATGCTCTGATAGTAGAGTTACTGCCGAGGATATTATGGGCTTACAACCAGGTGAGGTGTTTATTCATCGGAACATTGCCAACTTGGTAAACAATGTGGATTTGAATGTGATGTCCGTAATTAACTATGCCATTAGGCATTTGGAAGTAAAACACGTTGTTGTATGCGGGCACTATAATTGTGGTGGTGTAAAAGCAGCCATGCAACCAGTTGATATGGGAATATTAAATCCTTGGTTGCGCAATATTAGAGATGTTTATCGCATACACAAGCTGGAATTAAATGCTATTGAAAATGAAACTAAAAGATATAATCGTTTGGTGGAGTTAAACGTACAGGAGCAATGTATTAATTTAATAAAAACAGCTGCGGTGCAAGAGGCTCACAAGCAAAGAGGCTTAATAGTACACGGTTGGGTTTTTGATATTAGCACAGGAAAATTAATTGATCTCAATATTAACTTTCCTAAAATATTAGAAAGCATTGTAGAAATCTACAGGCTTTATTAAAAGCTACTTACTTTATTCTTTTATAAATTTCTTTTTAAAACCCGTATTGCCTGTATTAACTAGCAAAACATACATACCACTAGGTAAGTGTTTTGTGTTTATTTTAGTTAGGGCAGATATGGTTGTTTCTTCTAAAACTAATTGACCCGAGGAAGAATAAATGTGAATGATTGTTGTGTTATTGGTTGATATGTTTCTAAAGTCTAGCGTAATTTCATTAACGGATGGGCTAGGATATAGGAATATTTGTTGATTGTCTGTTTCTTCAGGGATAGATACATAACAATTAGCAATCTCGATAGTAGATGTAGATGAGCTGCCATCGCAACCAACGCCATCAGTCACATAAACATTATAAGAATAAGTTCCAGTTGAATTAGTGTTGGTTGTAATTAGGGGATTTTGAGTGCTGGTTGTGTTCCATAAATAGGTTGCATACCCATTGGTTGCAGTAATGGTATTATTGCCAATACATAAAGTTGCTGAACCATTTGGGTTTATAAGTGGTTCGAGTGTAACACAAAATCTAGCTAAAAAGGCATCGATGCTGCCTCCTGAGTTAGGCATATGACTGCCAGGGGTTGCAATTCCTAACGTGCTGGTTGTTTCACCTGCTAAATATACTTTACCAGTATTACCAATAGCAATTTTATGGGCATTATCATTTGCTGGGCCACCATAGTAAGTACCAAGTTTAATAGCGCCATTGCTAGAAAATTTAGTAAAGTACCCATCGTAATTAAAAACACTTGTTAGCGAAGGTTGGTAAGCTCCTGCAGTACTGATTGAATTTGTACTCAATGTTTGTCCACAAAATAATATGTTGTTACCCTCGTCTAAATCAATATCATTTAAATTGTCTGCATCATTTCCTCCAAAATAGGTTCCCCATTGGCGTGTTCCGTTCAAATCAAAGCAAGCTAAAAATGCATCGCTTGGTCCGCTAAGGAGAGATTGATGTGAATTAATAGTGGCAATATTATTGGCGCTAGAGGTATTCCCACCAATGTAAAGATTACCTGTCCTTGATATTTTTATAGCATTTCCTCTCTCGCCTGACAATCCACCGTAGTACGTACCCCACAAAAGGCTTGTTCCGGCAGGATTAAATTTTGCAATGTAAGTATCTTGAAAACCAGACAGATTGAGTTGATGGGCTGATGGAGTAGCTATTCCAGCAATGCTTTGGGTAAGCCCAGTAATATATATATTATTTAAGGTGTCGCAAGCTATACTATATGCCTCATCTAAACCCGAATCGCCATAGTAAGTACTCCATAAAAGCACACCATTTGCATTAAATTTTGCAATAAACACATCGTAACCAAACGAGTAACTGGTTTTAAAACTACCAGACG
>JAAFHG010000214.1 GCA_013297585.1 Chitinophagales bacterium | reverse complement strand
CAAACTAGTGTACAAGTTACCAGGAAATGGTACAGATATACAGACCATTTTTGGGTTAACCATTTGCATTCTTTCGGCAAGAATGGTTATTAAAATATTGTCAATATAGGTGTAAGGTTGTTGTAACGATTCGTACAATTCATCAAAGCTATTGGCACTTCTGCCAAGTCTTTCTGCGTAGCGGCTAAAGCCAAAATGGCTGTCTGCACATTCAGTAATTAAGTCGCTCAAATCTTCTAAATACATGGTGGCCAAATGCTTGGCTTTATCCTGATTACCCATACTACCAAAAGCCCAATTCAAATCGTCTAGTTGCTTAAAACGGAAAGCTTCGGGTAAAAAATCTCGCTTACAAATTAAGTGCGATAGTGTGGGATTTTTGCCTTGCAAAAACAAAATAACATCGTCTATAGTGCTGATATAATTTTCCTGCAAGGCGATAATGCGTTTAGCATTTTCTGATGTTTCTTCTGTAATTATTATGCTTGCAAACAATTGGCGCAGCCCATTTTTACTAAACAAAGCCAAGGTAACTTCAATACCTAAATCGGCCTGAAAGGCGCTAATACTTTTGGTATTTAAAAAGCCTTTTAAATAAGCCGTTGCAGGGTAGGGCGTATTTAACTGTGTGAATGGTGGTGTGATCAAAAAAACCGAAGCGCTCAAATTGTAATGTTTAAGTTGCAAAAATATTCTTAATTGTCTAACTAATGTAATTGCCTTTTGTTTACATTTGATAGTGTAAAATAATTAGTATGGTACCTTTAAAAACTAATCAAATTAAAGAGGAAATTCTAGAAGATAAAGCTTCGTCAGAGTTTGCTTCAAACAAACGTGTCTTAAAAGAGTTGCCAAAAACCAACTTTAAAAAGAGCTTTGAACAAGCCCTGACCCCAGAGGCTTTGCGCAGTGCCCTCTACAAAAAAGTGGATGATTTATGGGGCAAATAGCAATTTCAATTCTGGTTCAACAGAAATTAGAATCACTTTTAGAATTGCTTTACATTAAAGGCTACTTTGGTTTCAAAGAAGATGCAATAAATTATGTTGATGATTTAGTAAACTTCATTTACACCATACCTAATCAAAAGCATCTACTCACAAATAATTCTAAATATGGTAGCCATTATTGCAAATACAAAGTAAACAAGCACACAACATGGTTTTTTATTTTTGAGAAAGAAGACGATATGTTTTTAATAACACACGTCTTTAACAATCATACAAAAGACTACCCTGATACAATCAAGCAATTGTAATTATAATATAAAAAAAATCCCCTACATAAATTTCTGTAGGGGATTTTTTATATTTATTTCTTCGCTTTTGCCGCTTTGGTAGGCTTTGCGGCAGCAGTTTTTGCAGCAGCTTTTTTAGCAGGTGCAGCAACTTCTACAACAGGTGCAGGTGTTTCTTTTTTAGCTTTAGTAACTTTTTTTTCTACTACTACTGGTGCAGCAACAACTGGTTCTACAGATTTTGTAGTTGCTTTTTTTGTAGCAACTTTTTTAGGTGCAGGTGCTGCCACTTCTACAACTGTTTCTACGGCTACTTTTTTAGCTTTCGTAGCTTTTGGTGCTTCTGCAGGTACGTTTATCAAGCAGTTGTCTACAAAAAACTCTTCGCTATATACATAAGCATCTGCATTACCATCATTTACCCATCTACCATCGCTTAAAAAATAACGGTATTGGTAAGTGCCACTTTCAAGTGCTACGGTGGTTTTTAACGAGCCATCTTTTTGTTGTTTTAAGGCAATGCCTTTTTCAAATTCCCAATGGTTAAAGTCGCCAAGTAAAATACCTGAAGTAGCATTCTCTGCTATTTCTGCCGATACTGTGAAAGTAATTTTTTGTGCCATAAAATATTTTAAAGTGATGTAATGAAGCGTATTAATTTTAGTCAAAAAATACACTATATAGCTATTAATACGGTTTTTGGCAAAAAGTAACCGTCATTAGATTCTAGTTATTAATATTTGTATTCAGCTTAATGTTTTGTGTCTCAGTTTTTGACAAAAGTTTTTTACGAGATGCAATCATGAAGCTTCTTATTTTTTATGCTTATTTATGCTGAATGATGGGTTTAAATACAATTGTAATTATTTGTGTTTTGTTATAAGAAAATTGCTGTTTTATGTAAACTTTTAACACAATTGGCTAAAAAAAATGTCAGGAACGCAAAAATAAATGCCATTCCTGCAAAAAAATGCAAGCACACAGTATTTTCTATAAATTGTGCGTTCAATTATCTCTTTTTTCATGAAGCAGTTTTTTTTAGTTGCAAGTATTTGTTTGTTAGTATCAATAGGCCACGCACAGCATTTTTACAAAGAAACCAAGCAAGCTAAAACATGGGTAAACAAGCAGTTAAAAAAACTCAATAAAGACCAGCGCATTGCGCAGCTAATGATTGTAAGAGCGCACAGCAATCTTGGGTCTGACCATGTAAAGCAGGTAACAGAATTAATTACCAAATACAATGTAGGTGGCTTATGCTTTTTTCAAGGCGGGCCTGTCCGTCAGGCGCAGCTAACCAATTATTACCAAAGCATAGCACAAACACCGTTGATGATTTGTATAGATGGTGAGTGGGGGCTTGGTATGCGGTTAGATAGTGTGATTAATTACCCACGCCAATTGATGATGGGCGCTACACAAGATGCCAATTTAATTTATGAGTTTGGCAAGGCAGTAGGCGAGCAATGCAAGCGCCTAGGTATTCATGTAAACTATGCACCAGATGTAGATGTCAATAACAATCCTAACAATCCAGTAATAAACGATAGAAGTTTTGGCGAGGATAAATACAAAGTAGCCTTGTATGGGGTAAAATATATGCAGGGTATGCAAGCTGTAAATGTAATGGCTTGCGCCAAGCATTTTCCTGGTCATGGTGATGTAGCGGTAGATAGCCATTACGATTTGCCCATTATTAGTAAAACACGTGGTCAGCTAGATAGCCTAGAATTATATCCTTTTCGTGAATTGATAAAAGCAGATGTAGGCAGCATGATGATAGCGCATTTGTTTGTACCAGCTATTGATACCATTGCAAATCAAGCTACTTCGTTATCTAACAAAAATGTAACCGGCTTACTAAAAGAAGAACTTGGTTACAAAGGCATCACTTTTACCGATGGTCTTGGTATGAAAGGCATTACTAAATATTATCCTGCTGGCGAAGCAAGTGTGCAAGCTTTAATTGCAGGTAACGATATGCTATGCCTACCGGAAGATATTGGCGCAGCCATAGAAAAAACAAAGCAAGCCATTAAAGATGGCCGCTTAACATGGGACGACTTGAATAGTCGTGTAAAAAAGATATTGTTGGCTAAATATAACTTGGGTTTAAACAAGCCACAAGTGATAGATACAGTAGGTATTTTAGCAGATTTGAACCAGCAAACAACACGCATAAAAACCTTGCTAGCTAAAAATGCGGTAACGCTGTTGCAGCAAACGAATACCGCTTTACTACCATTAAAAGCCAATAAGAAAATAGCTTACATATCTATTGGCGCAGCTAAAGAACCTGTAGCTGCTACCAGATTAAAAGCTGAGAACGGTGCAGATGTTTATTTGTTTGGTAGTAAAGCCACATTAGGCAAGCAATTGATGGATGATAAAAATCCAACCATTGTGATGGACAAAAGCGATAGCGCTTCTGCACAGCAGCTTATAAGCAAAGTTTACGCACTTGGCTACGATGCCATTGTGGTAGGTGTACACAATTATAGCAGACGACCAGCCAATAACTATGGCTTAAGTAATCCTGCCATTTATTTAATATCAGAATTGCAAAAACAAAACAATGCAATAACTATTTACTACGGTAATCCTTATGCTGTAAGATATTCATGCGGTGCTTTAAACGTTGCCACCGCTTATGAAGATGATGATATTACGCAAAGTGCTGTGGCTGATTGGTTGCAAGGTAAGCTAGCTGCAAAAGGTAAATTGCCTGTAACGGTGTGCGATAACTTTAAGTTTGGTGATGGTATTACCTACAATAGTTATTTGCCAAAAGCTAGCAACTATAATGTAGATGTTAAGTTTAATAAAATAGACAGCATAGCGAAAGATGCTATTACAAAAGGTGCTATGCCAGGTTGTGTAGTATTAGCAGCAAAAGATGGTAAAGTCATTTATCAAAAAGCATTTGGCACTACCACAATGGGCGGCACTACAGCAGTTACTGCCAATATGGTGTACGATTTAGCTTCGGTAACCAAAATTTCAGCTACCACAGTATCAGTAATGAAGTTGTATGAAGAAGGTAAACTAGACCTAGATAAAACCCTTGGTGATTACTTGCCTTGGGTAAAGGGCAGCAACAAATCACCGCTAAAACTGCGTGATATTTTGTTGCACCAAGCAGGTTTAAATCCATTTATTCCTTTTTATAGAGAAGTGATAGATACTGCAACAGGCGAACCTAAGTGGGCTTATTTCAGTAAAGTAAAAGATGCCAATCATCAGTTTAGAGCCGCTGAAAACCTATATGTGCGTAACGACTGGGAAGATTCTTTGTACAGCCGCATAGTAACAAGCAAGTTGACTGCACCTAATAAATATGTGTACAGCGATAATGACTTTATTTTCTTGGGCAAAATAGTAGAAGCCATTACCGGTAAAACCTTAAACGATTACGCAAAAGCAACGTTTTATCAGCCGCTTGGCATGGCTACCACTACGTTTCAGCCACGAGAAGTAATGTCGTTAAACAATATTGTACCTACCGAATACGAAAAACATTTTCGTCAGCAGCTTATTTGGGGTGATGTACACGATGAGGGCTCGGCTATGTTTGGTGGTATTGCAGGCCATGCAGGCTTGTTTAGTAATGCTTACGATTTGTTACAGCTTTACCAAATGCTGTTAAATGGTGGCGAATTAAACGGTGTGCGCTATTTACAAAAAGCCACTATAGATAAATTTACTGCTTATAATAGCGATATCAGCCGTAGAGGCTTGGGTTTTGATAAACCCGAAAAAGACAATGCAACTCGCAAAGATCCTTATCCTTCAAAATTAGCGTCGCCAGAAACCTATGGCCACACAGGCTATACAGGTATAGGTGTGTGGGTTGACCCTAAAAGTAATTTGATTTACATTTTTCTATCTAATCGTGTAAACCCAACAAGAGACAATAATAAATTGATTTCGCTTGGTGTAAGAGGTAAAATACAAGATGCCATTTATGAGGCGGTAAAGTAATTCTTTAGAAGATTTTAGATTGATATTTAGAAGAGGGCAATAGCAACATTGCCCTCTTTTTTATAATGAAATAATTGTCAATTATTTATAAACCGTAGGCTTACATTTTTTCCCTCGGGCTTAAAGCCGTACATTCGCACCTTCAAAAGTAGCTAGCAAGTACACCTTTTTGCCTGTAACTCTTTACAGGCTTGTGTTATAGGTACATCTTCTGGCCCAAAAAATTAATAATGGATATAAGAAACATTGCAATTATTGCACACGTTGACCATGGTAAAACGACCTTGGTAGACAAAATTTTACACCAAACAAATGTTTTTCGTGCTAATCAGGATACTGGTGAGCTAATTATGGATAGCAACGATCTTGAAAGAGAACGTGGTATCACTATCTTCTCTAAAAATGCATCTGTTGTTTATAAAGATGTAAAAATTAACGTGATTGATACACCTGGTCACAGTGACTTTGGCGGTGAGGTTGAGCGTGTATTGAAAATGGCTGATGGCGTTATTTTATTAGTAGATGCTTTTGAAGGGCCTATGCCTCAAACACGCTTTGTGTTGCAAAAAGCATTGCAATTAAACTTAAAACCAATTGTTGTAATTAATAAAGTAGATAAACCAAACTGCCGCCCTGATGAAGTGCACGATGCAGTATTTGAGTTATTCTTTAACCTAGATGCAACTGAAGAACAATTAGATTTCCCTACTTTTTACGGTAGTGGTAAAAATGGTTGGTTCAATAGCAAAAACGAACAAAGCGAAGATATCACTCCGTTAATGGATGGTATTTTACAATATGTGCCTGCACCAAAAATTGCCGAAGGTAATTTACAAATGCAGATTACGTCTTTAGATTACTCTACTTTCTTAGGTCGTATTGCGGTAGGTCGTGTAGCTCGTGGTAGCATTAGCGAAAATCAACCATTTAGCTTAATGCGCACTGATGGTAGAATTCAAAAATCTAGAGTAAAGGAATTATACATTTTTGAAGCTTTAGGTAAACGTAAAGTAACCGAAGTGTTAGCTGGTGATATTTGCGCAGTAGTAGGTATTGAAGATTTTACCATTGGTGATACCATTGCTGATATTGAAAACCCAGAAGCATTGGCAATTATTAGTGTAGATGAGCCTACTATGAGTATGACGTTTAGCATTAATAACTCACCTTTCTTTGGTAAAGATGGTAAGTTCGTTACCTCTCGCCACTTGCGTGACCGTTTAATGAAAGAAACCGAGAAAAACTTAGCCCTACGTATTGAAGATACTGACAGTGCTGATAGTTTCTTAGTGTACGGTCGTGGTATTTTGCACCTTGGTGTATTGGTAGAAACCATGCGTAGAGAAGGTTACGAATTAACTGTTGG
>JAAFHG010000096.1 GCA_013297585.1 Chitinophagales bacterium | reverse complement strand
CACACGCATCTTTAGCCACACCAAGGTGACTCATCGCATCCATTCTGTTTGGTGTTAAACCAATTTCATAAATAAAATCGTTGTACGGCAAAAAGTACTCATATGCAGGTGTACCTACCACTACATCTTCTGGCAAAATCATAATACCAGCATGGCTACCACCAATGCCTATTTCATCTTCAGCGCATATCATACCATAGCTTTCTGTACCACGTATTTTAGCCAGTTTCATGGTTAATGGGTCACCGCTAGTAGGGTAAATAGTAGTGCCTACAGTGGCTACAACTACTTTTTGTCCTGCCGCTACATTAGGTGCACCGCATACTATTTGCAAAGGTTCGGCTACGCCAATATTTACCTTGGTTACTTTTAATTTATCAGCATTAGGATGCTGCTCGCAAGCCAACACCTCGCCTATTACAAGGCCTTGCAAGCCACCTTTTACGCTCTCATATTTCTCTAAACTCTCTACCTCTAAGCCAATACTTGTTAATATGTGCGATAGCTTTTCAGGTTCTATCACTTCTGGTAAATACTCACTTAACCAATTGTAACTAATCGTCATTGTACATTGCTATTATGGCTGCAAATATATACCACAGGCCAAAAGGTTGGTTAGCTTAGTTTTAGGGGTGAGAAATTGTGATGCAAGATGCTGGGTTAAAGTGACTTTAGGCAACAGCAAGTGTTATTAAGCAATGAAGCAAGCTGTCCTTTATTGGGTTAATAAAAAATATTTCGTTTATTTAATTTATGACATAATTTTATATCGTTAAATTATCGTTTATATTGCAAGTATTGTTTCAAAGAAAGATTTGTGCTTTCAAAACGTAGGCGAGTGTTTCAAAAATTTATAACGAATATTGTTGGTGAAAGCAATGCCAACAAAGGCAGAAATGCTACCTACACAGCCGTGGTTACAGAATTTGCGAAACTGGTGCAGGACTTTTATAAAAAGAAAAAATCTGCTAAGAAAGATTTGTTTAGCTTTTCTGCTATTAAAAAAGCTGTGCAAAACAGTGGTAATGGCGGTACGCCAGCACCGCCACCAACCACCCCTCAATAGTTAGCTGCTTAGGGGCTTTCAAAACGCTAGCGAGCATTTCAAAGTTAGGTTTTGCGATTTCAAAATCTTGGCGAGTGTTTCAAAAGAAAGATTTGCGCTTTCAAAACTTTGGCAAGTGTTTCAAAGGAAAGATTTGTGCTTTCAAAATATTGGCGAGTGTTTCAAAAGAAAGATTTGTGATTTCAAAGTTCTAGCGAGTGTTTCAAAGGAAAGATTTATTGTTTCAAAATATTGGCGAGTGTTTCAAAATTTTATAATGAATATTGTCGGTGATGCGTTCACCAACAAAGGCAGAAAAGTCATTTAATGAAAGTGTAAATAGTCTTATTCGAAATGAACAAAGTATGAAACATTATGTCAATAAACTCAGATGGAAATATAATAACGATTATATCACTGAAGAAGAATTTTACATTAAACTAGAATCTGTTGCTTTTTCAGATGAAGTTTCTTTAACAAGTCATGAATGGAATGAACTAGAGAAAAGAATTGAAATAAATAAAACTTTAAAGCAAAAAGAGAAAGAAGAAGAAGATAGAAAGTTTAAACAAAAGCAAAAAGAGAAAGAAGAATTACTAGAAATAGTACGCTATATCTTTTGGGGTATATTGATTATCGTACTATTAGCTGGAGCACTTTTTAGTAGAAAATAATATTGATATTATGTATGTTTTGGAAGTTTTTTAGCTTTCCATTTCATATTTTTATAAAAATCTAAAAAAAGCATTATGAATGTATATTAAAAGAGAACTCATTAGAGGAAATGAAATAATGTCTTTTATCGCAACACCTGTAATGTGTTCAGTTGATGTAGATTTTTTCCCATCTAATAGATTAATTGTAGGTTTTACGCAAGGTGAAACTGTTAATTCGTTTTTTTATTTGACGCACATTTTTGCTCAAAATAATTATAGTTGTTTGGTTAAGTTTCTAAAAGAAAATCCAGAAGTGAAATTTTATTATTGGATTGATGATGACTTGAAAAAGCTAGAAGCCTTTGCAAAGTTTGAGTTCAATGAGAACTATTTATGCAATCTTTCATGATTTTTATAATAAATAATTATAAAAAAATGTTGCCTTTTTGTACAATTTTTAATTTAATAAACAATACATAAATATGGAATATTATCATAAAAAGAAGATAGAATTGATTTCAAAAATAGAAAATGATATTGTTTCAATTCACGACTTAAATAGAGAACTAGGTTTTAAACAGATATTAATAAGTCTTGAAGAACTTCTTAATATCTTGTCAATTAATTCAATTACGAAACCTCCTAGAAAAATAACATTTCGTGTAGATAGCTCTTGGAATCTATTAGCTGAAGATAATAAGCCGCTTGAGACCATTAAACTCAGTTTAGCCGAAAAAAATATATTAATGGCTATTTTGCCACTTAACTTATTAAAACCAGTAAAAAATACTTGGTATTCTAATGAAGGTAAAAAATTAATCCGCATTATAATTGGCATTTTTTACATCTTAATTGAGGATGAGGATAACGCTAACTTTTTCTTTTCTGAAGCTTCTGAATATGAAGTTGAAATTGAAAAAAAAATTGAAGAAAATAAAGGGTTATATGATTACATCGATTTCAAAATTTTTTATTATAAATCTAAACTTAGTACATTACCTTTTCATGAACGAATTAATTATGCTTACCTATCATTAATAATGCCATTGAGTTTATATTATTATAACCTATTTTCATTAGTATATATATCGGATTTATCCAAAAAAAATATACTTAATAAACAATACATATGGGCTCTACAAAAAGAGGTAGAAATGGATAAAGAATTTAACTACCCGTATATACATTGCTTATACAATACGTATTATTCTAAATATTTAGACAGTAATACAATTAGGAGTAAATTTTCTAAATCGGATTTTAAAGGAAAACTGGATAGAAATTGGGAAGAATATTTAACGGATTTTATCGAAAGTAAACAAATTCAAGAAATGCACGATAACTATTTTCAAGAACGGGCATATAGTAAAAATCATGAAAAGTATATTGATGATTGTTATAATGAATTAAGGAGTGATTGTGATGGAGCATTCGATTTGAATACAGATTGATAGTAAAAAAATAATAATGGTCACACAAATAAAATCAGCACCGTGAAACAACTATTCAATCATAGCAAAATAGCCAATAGGGTTATTAAAAGGCAACAACACATTCAGTTTGTAAGGTTAGCAGATATTATGGGCAAAAGAGAATTGTGTGATGAATGTAAAGCATTAGGTTATTGTATGCTAAATGACATTAAGGAAATCCGTAACCCAGAAGAATTTGTAAGGTTTACCGTTAAAGACTATTTAAACCTTGTATCAGTACAAATATATGGTGGGCAATTTGGGCAATATTCAAAGTTCCATTTGCAAGTTGCTTGCGATGCTTTTCACCAAGAAGATTACGAAACGGCTATTTTACATTTTAGAGCAGCTTTAGAAGCTGGTAACTTTTATGATGCTATTATTGGTCTTGCAGTAGCATATTTTATGGCAAAAGATTATGAAAACGCAGCCATTTTCGCAGCGCGTTGTTCAACAAGTTATACAGCAGCTATTATTGAAAGTTTAAAAGACGACATTGCTAAACTTGCTATTGAAAATGCAACAGTAAAAGAAGAAGTAATTGCTGAAACTTCTATAAATGCAATAGAAAAACAGGCTAATAAGCTTGCTCTTGTATATTAAGCAATAGTAAGTGAAGACACAAGTAAGGCAAAACATAAAACTTCTTTCAAAACTTTGGCGAGCATTTCGAAGAAAAGATTTATGCTTTCAAAATACTAGCGAGTGTTTCAAAGAAAGGTTTTATCGTTTCAAAATTTTGGCGATGATTTCAAAAGAAAAATTCATGCTTTCAAAACTTTGGCAAGTATTTCGAAGAAGCAAAAAGCCCTTTCAAAACTCTAGCGAGCATTTCAATGAAAAGATTATCTTCTTTACTTCTTTGCTCTGTGTTTTACTTCTCACTTCATACAAGAAATATTAGTCGTATTTTTAGAAAAAAATTGCATTATGAATGCTGTAATAGAAAGTGCCTTGAAGCTGTCAACAGAAGATAAAATAGAGTTGTACTATCAACTACAAGAATCTTTGGGCATCAACAATTCACAATTATCAGAACCGCAAATGGTAGCATTAGAAGCAAGAGAAGCTGCAATA
Organism: Chitinophagales bacterium; assembly: GCA_013297585.1. Taxonomy (GTDB): domain Bacteria; phylum Bacteroidota; class Bacteroidia; order Chitinophagales; family Chitinophagaceae; genus Parasediminibacterium. The sequence goes on along the minus strand of JAAFHG010000096.1, from coordinate 6,229 downwards.
GCAAAAGGTGAAATGGCAATGCTTTCAAGAAATGAGTTTAGCGACTTTTTAAAAGAAAGACGTAATGCCCTACACGCTAAGTAAAGCCGCCATTATTAAAGAGGATGTTGCCGAAGCATTAGACTATTACGATGCCATTTCAGAAAGTTTAGCACTTCGATTTGAGAAAGAATTGAATGAAGCTTTTGATAAACTTGAGCAACAACCTTACTACTATTTTAAAATAAATAGTAAATATCGCAGAATTGTGTTGCCCTCATTTCCTTACATGATTGTTTATAGAATAGAGGAACAAACCGTTATAGTAATTGCCGTATTTCATCAAAAAAAGCATCCGAATAAATTAAAAAAGAGGTACTAGTTAGCTGTTAGGCTTAGAATTCTCTCGCTGTTTTCTACTGGCGCTGGTCTCTGACCAGTGATAAAGTGTTACTTAGTTGCAACATAAAAGCATTAAAAATTAAGTAACCTGGTCGAGCAGGTAAGAGACCTGCTCGAATGATTCGTGAAATAATTTCAAAATTTAAAAAGCCCCTTTATTTTATTCACATTACCACACCCAATTGCCATTCGCTGTAATTTTATAATCACAATAATAATGGTCACATAAAAATCAACACCATGAGCGAATATACAATTACACCGCTAGGTTATCCATCTATCACAGTAAAGGTGAGAGGCTTATGTGACGAGTGCGAAGCACTTGGCTATTGTAGGCTATCTAATAATCAGTTTAGCAGTAAAAGATTTACCGTAAAAGACTATTTAAACCTTGTACCTGCACAATTTTATGGTGGCAAAATGGGTAAATATTCAAAGTTTCATTTGCAAGTGGCTTGCGATGCTTTTCATCAAGAAGATTACGAAACAGCTATTTTACATTTTAGAGCAGTTTTAGAAGCGGTTAACGATTACGATGCTTTTATAGGGCTTGCGGTAGCTTATTTTATGGTAAAAGATTATGACAATGCAGCCATTTTTGCAGAGCGTTGTTCAACAAGTTACACACCAGCTATTATTGAAAGTTTAAAAGATGATATAGCTAAATTAGCTATTGAAAACGCAAGAGTAAAAGAAGAAGTAATTGCTAAAACAGCTATAAAAGAAATAGAAATGCAGTCTACCAAACTGGCACTTGCTTAGTTGTATCAGCTTTTATTTATAAAAGCCATTGCAACTTTACAAAGTGTCCTGCTGTAGATTATATATTACCACTACAATAAGTTTTAAAAGCAAATAAGGCGTAATCTTTTACATTTATATGTACAATTAATGTATATTCCACTCACTCAATGAACTAAGAGCCACCCAAATACCATTATTTTTAGATGAAGCAGGTAATATTAATTTTTTTGGTAAGGATAAGCTTCCCATGCTAGGCAAAGATGGTGTTTCAAAATATTTTAGCATGGGGCCTATTTCAACCAACCATTACAGCCCATTCGCAAGTAAATAATTTTGTTAGAAAAACGAGGTAGCGACAAACCCATATTACAAAGTTGGTAGTGTTCAAAAAAAGATAAACCAATCTGGTAAGTTCTATTTTCATGCCACCGATGATATTCTAGAAATCAGAAAGCTATTTTTCGACTTTATTCTTTCCATTGATTTTAAGTTTGAAATAGTGATTACCTTGAGAGATACAGAGAAGTTTATTAAAAAGCACAACCGCAACTATTTTCTTTTTATCCGCTCTATTTTAATAACACAAGCTAAAAAAATACTACAAAATACAATTATTTAATTCCATGCTTCAAGTAATTAGGCATTCGGTTTTGTCGTAAAATGCGTTGCTATGTTTTATTGAATGTGCTAGGTGTTTCCCCATTTAAAAAGCTGTTTACCGTACCATAATTGAATTGATGTGAAATACTTCTTATCGGGCTTCTTTTATCAAATCCTGCATTATCTAAAATAATGGCTTCAATAAGTCTGTTTTCTTTATTATCAGTACCATGCTCATTACGTAGTAAATACGTGTTTACTACTTCATCATTGCAACTCTCAACCAAATACAACTTTACGCCAAACTGTATTGTTTCAGTATTACTATTTTTAAGTAGTTTTTGTTTGTTTTTAATAGTTACCTTTCTTCGGTTATACCATTCCTCAGCATCAAATTTCCTTGTTACTAAATCGCCATTTTTAAAACAATATGCTTCTTCATATTGTTTCTGATCATTGTAATTGCCATTATGTACTTCATAAACTGTATAATAAAAAAATGGTTGTTCTGTAGTACAAATGTCTTTTTCAAGTATATCCTCTTTTAAGCTATAAGTGTTGTTTGGTATTTCATTCTTTGCTACAGTATCTTGCTTATTATTTTTTAATAATAACCAGGTTAAAACAATAATTGGTGTGATAATGATTATTATAAGCATATGTAAATGTAATATAGCTATATATTCCTGCGCTACGAAATTTGCAGTTTAGTAGTTGTATTGTATTGCCTTTGGCAATGTTGTTTGTTGCTAAAAGCAACTAAATAGCTATTGCGAAACTGCAAGTCATAGCTGTTTTCAAAACTTTAGCAGGCATTTCGAAGGAATTATTTATAGTATCGAAACTCTGTTGAGTGTTTTAAAAGATGGGTACTAAGCAATTGTGCCGAAGCCTAAAGAGCATGTTGGTAAGTATTAAGGTTTACCGCTGTGCTTGCCCTCTAGTTTATCAACTTCTTCTACGCTACCAATTCTAAATTTAATAGGTACTCTGGCAAGTTTTTGTATTTGTAGTTCTTGCTTACAGAAAAAAGGTAGGTTACTGCTATAATAATTTGAGGCTACTACTTTAAGTGATAAGTTTTTTAAACTATCAATTGGCAATTGCTTATTTGGCCATAACCTCTGTGCAGAAAGCTTTTGGCTCACTAATATTATTGCTACTGTAGCTACTATTTCTTTTACCATAATGTCTGTTATTTACACTTTATAAAGGTATACGGTTTTTTATGCAATGCGGGTTTTAATAATGATTGCCTAGGTGCAAGTGTGGTGGTATGTACAGAATAATTATTGTATTTTTTACACTTATAAATCAATTTCTTGTCAATTCTTTTTTGGTACTATACCCATTCAATTTTAGTGTGTTGTTAGTAAGTGTATAATTGGCTAGCTTCTTTGTTTTTCGTTGTTTGGCGTAACTAACTTTTCCCCTGCAAATATTTTCGCAAACGTTTGCGGTTCGGTTATTCATTTTGATCTGCCATTAGTATTTCTTTAACGTTTAATTTTAACTTACGATTAGCTTGAAGACATAAATATGTTGCCATTTGAAAATTATCTACGCACTTAATACTTACGCACCAATAGTATTTTTCCAGATATTTTTTAGGTAATTTTTTCTGAACCTCAATCTCATCGACATTTCAGATTGTGTACTATTAACACTTTAAACCAAATGACGATTATGAACCTCAAAAAACTTGTGAAAAGCATCATTTATGTATGCTTTCTTTTGTTTTCAACAGCGGCTTTAGCCCAAACCAAAGTGGTAACTGGTAAGGTTACCGATGCCAAAGATGGCAGTGCTGTACCTAATGCATCGGTACTTGTAAAAGGTACTAAACAAGGTACACAAACTGCAGCCGATGGTAGTTTTAAATTAACAGTAGCTCAAAATGCTGCTACATTAACTATTACATCTATAGGATTTACGTCTCAAGATGTAAGCATAGTTGGTAAAACAAGTGTAGATGTGTCTTTGAAAACGTCAGCATCTGACGTGTTAACAGAAGTTGTAGTATCTGGTTATGCTACACCTAGTAAAAAAGACATAACTGGTGCGGTTGCGTCTGTAAAGGCTAAAGACTTTAACCAAGGTACGATTTTGGCTCCTGATCAGTTATTGCAAAATAAAGTAGCTGGTTTAGAGGTAACTAATACTAGTGGTCAACCGGGTGTTGCTTCTACAGTACAAATTAGGGGTAACTCTTCTATCCGTTCAAATAACAGCCCTTTGTACGTTATTGATGGTGTGCCTTTAGATGGTGGTACAGCTAGACCAAATTTAGGTAACACTTTTGGTAGTACACCTAACTCTAACCCGTTATTGTTTATCGATCCAAATAGTATTGCACAAGTTGAAGTATTAAAAGATGCTGCTTCAGCAGCTATTTATGGTGCAAGAGGTGCAAATGGTGTAATTGTTATTACTACTAAAAAAGGTACTGCTGGTCCTATGAAAATAGACGTGAATACCAACTTTGGTACTAACGCTGGTTACATGAAAAAATTTGGAGTATTAAGTCCTTCTCAATATAGAGACGCAATCAAGAAATATGGTCAAGCAGCTACTTTAGATGGCGGTACTACAGAAGATGCCTTAAAAGCGATTTCACAAAATGGATTCTCTCAAAATTATTCTGTTGCATTTAGTGGTGGTAATGAAGCAGGTAAGTTCAGAGCATCTTTCTTAGGTTCTCATACACAAGGTTTCTTAAAGAAATCTGCTTTGGATAAGTATTTAGCAACAATTGGTGGTAGCTATAAATTCTTAGACAAACGTTTAACTATAGATTTTAACTTAATTGCTGGTAACTATGGTGAGCAATTAACAAGTGTATCTAACACTGCTGGTTCTCAAGGTAATATCATTTCATCTGCATTAAGCTGGAATCCTACAACTGCTTTAGTTAAAAATGGCTTGTATGTTTTCCCAACAAATGGTTCTGGTAACCCATTAGCATTTAACGATGCTTACAGCGATAAAAGTAATGTTAATACCTTCTTAGCAAATTTCTCTGCTGCTTATAAAATAACAGATAAATTAGAGTATAAATTGCTTTACGGTGTTAATCATGGCGCTGGTACAAGAGCTATGAACATTGAAGGTTGGTTAGCTGGTATTACTGGTGTATCTGGTTTAGGCTTTGGTGCACTTGGTGATGCAAAATTAACTTCTCAAACTATCACGCATACTTTAAACTATGTTACTCCATTAACTAAAAAATTGACTTTAAATGCAATTGCTGGTTATGAGTACTTTAAAACCGACTTCTCTGGTGGTTCTGTTACTGGTTCTGGTTTCAATACTAATTTAGATCAAGCTACAAGAATCAACATCCCTTACACTAGTGTTTTACAAAATGCTAAAACACAAACGCCTTATTCAACATTTGCTAACCCAACTGCTGAATTGCAATCATACTTTGCAAGAGCAATTTTCAACTTTGATGAAAGATTTGTGGTTAATGCAAGTTTAAGAGCTGATGGTTCTAGCAAATTTGGTAAGAACAATAAATATGGTTATTTCCCTGCTGTAGGTGCTAAATGGAATGTTAGCAACGAAAGCTTCATGAAAAATAGCAAATTATTCTCTAGCCTAGGTTTACGTGCTTCTTATGGTTTAACAGGTAACCAAGAGTTTCCTGCTGGATCTTCTCAAGAGCAATTTGGTTTAAACTCTTACAACAATGCACCGCAAGTTGTTAATGGTAACCCTGATTTGAAATGGGAATCAAGTAAATCTGTGAACATTGGTGCTGACTTCTCTTTTGCAAAAGGTAAAATCTATGGTTCATTAGATTACTATAGCAAAACAACTTCAGATATCTTGTTCCAAACAAATGCTATTCAACCTGCGCCATCTTCAATTTCTTATGTAAACTTGAAAAATGCTCAGTTAGTTAACTCAGGTATTGAGTTGGCTTTAGGTGCTAATTTAATTGATAAGAAAGATGTTGGTTTAGATGTAAACTTTAACTTGGCTTACAATAAAAACAATGTAAAAAACTTTACTGACCCCAACACTGGATTAGGTTTATTAATCCAAACTGGTCAAATCAACGGTCAAGGTGTATCTGGTACTCTAGCGCAAGTTATTACTAATAACCAACCTGTAAATGCTTACTACTTAAAAGAATTTAAAGGTTATGATGCAACAGGCAATCAAATCATTGGCGATAACCCAGTTATCTCTGGCGATCCTAACCCACATTTCTTAACAGGTTTAAGTTCTACTTTACGTTACAAGAAATTTACATTGGGCTTAAACATGGGTGGTTCATTTGGTTTCTTAATTTACAACAACACAGCTACTTCTATTACTAATATCGCTGGTATTGCACAAGGTAGAAACATTGATGTAGCTGCTTATAATTCACCAGAAAAACCATCTAGCGGTGTAGGTGCTTCTACAAGATTCTTAGAAAAAGGTGACTACTTAAAACTAAGAAACGTTACTTTAAGATATAACATCGGTAACACAGGTAAATACATCAAAAATA
>JAAFHG010000305.1 GCA_013297585.1 Chitinophagales bacterium | reverse complement strand
AATTAAAGCGCCTGAAGTTATCTTACGTAACGAAAAACGTATGCTGCAAGAGGCTATTTATAGCTTGTTTGATAACTCTCGTAAATCGAACGCTGTAAAAGCTGAAGGCGGTCGTGCTTTAAAATCTTTGAGTGATGTACTAAAAGGTAAACAAGGTCGTTTCCGTCAGAACTTATTGGGTAAACGTGTGGATTACTCCGGTCGTTCTGTAATTGTGGTTGGTCCTGAAATGAAAATGCATGAATGTGGTTTGCCAAAAGATATGGCGGCCGAATTGTTCAAACCATTTGTTATTAGAAAACTAATTGAAAGAGGTATTGTAAAAACAGTAAAATCTGCTAAGAAATTAGTTGATAAAAAAGAAGCTGTTATTTGGGATATTCTTGAAAATATATTGAAAGGTCATCCGATATTATTAAACCGTGCCCCTACGTTGCACCGTTTATCTATCCAATCTTTCCAACCGAAATTAATTGAAGGTAAAGCCATCCAACTGCACCCGTTGGTAACTGCATCTTTCAACGCCGATTTCGATGGTGACCAAATGGCGGTGCACGTGCCTTTGAGCAATGCCGCTATCATGGAAGCCCAATTATTGATGCTGTCTTCTCACAACATTTTGAACCCTCAAAATGGTACACCTATTACCCTTCCTTCTCAGGACATGGTACTTGGTTTGTATTACATTACCAAGGGTAAGAAATCAACACCAGAAGAATCAATTAAAGGTCAAGGCATGGCTTTTTACAGCCTTGAAGAAGTGGTGATTGCTTATAATGAAAATGCTGTAGACTTACATGCAAACATTAAGGTAAGAACAATGGTGCGTGAAAAAGGTGTATTGGTAAGAAAATTAATTGATACAACTGTAGGTCGCGTATTATTTAACCAGTTTGTTCCAGAAGAAGTTGGTTATATTAATGCATTGTTGACTAAGAAAAGTTTAAGAGAAATCATTGGTGATATTATTAAAATTACCAACGTTCCTAAAACTGCTAAATTCTTAGATGAAATTAAAACCCTAGGTTTCCGTATGGCCTTCCGTGGTGGTTTAAGTTTCAGTGTAAATGACTTATTAGTTCCTGAATTAAAAGCTGAGTTATTAGAAACTGCTAAAAACGATGTTGAAGAAGTTTGGGAAAACTATAATATGGGTCTTATTACCAATAACGAACGTTACAATCAGGTTATTGATATTTGGGGCAGAGTGGATATGCGTATCACTGAGTCTTTAATTCGTGAAATGGCTACCGATAAACAAGGTTTCAACTCAGTTTATATGATGTTGGATTCTGGTGCTCGTGGTAGTAAAACACAGGTTAAACAGTTGGTAGGTATTCGTGGTTTGATGGCAAAACCTCGTAAGAGTGGTTCATCAGGTAGCGAGGTAATTGAAAACCCAATCTTATCTAACTTTAAAGGTGGGTTGAACGTATTGGATTACTTCATCTCTACCCACGGTGCTCGTAAAGGTTTGGCCGATACTGCCTTGAAAACAGCCGATGCGGGTTACCTAACGCGTCGTTTGGTTGACGTTGCACAAGATGTTGTTATTGCTGAAGATGATTGTGGTACTTTACGTGGTATTGCTACTTCTGCATTAAAAGATAATGAAGATATTATTGAAAACTTAGCTGATAGAATTGAAGGTCGTACGTCGTTGCACGATGTTATTAATCCTATCACTGACGAAATATTGGCTGTTGCTGGCGTTGAAATCAGTCACGATACTGCTGTTGCAATTGAAGATGCTGGTATAGAAACAGTAGAAATACGTTCTGTATTAACATGTGAGGCAAAACGCGGTGTTTGTGTAAAATGTTACGGTAAAAACTTGGCAACAGGTTATTTAGCACAACGTGGTGATGCTGTAGGTATTATTGCTGCACAATCAATTGGTGAGCCTGGTACACAGTTAACGTTACGTACTTTCCACGTGGGTGGTGTTGCAGGTAGTGCATCTATCGAAAGTTCATTAAACGCTAAGTTTGATGGCACTATTCAATTTGACGGTTTACGTACAGTAACTGCTATCAATGCAGAAGGTAATAAGGTTCAAATTGTTATCGGTCGTACTGGTGAGGTTAGAATTATGGACGTGAAAAATGATCGTTTATTAATTACTAATAACGTACCTTATGGTTCTACATTACAGGTAAAAGATGGTCACCAAATCAAGAAAGGTGAATCTATTTGTACTTGGGATCCATTTAACAACGTTATCGTTGCAGAACACGTTGGTACGGTTCAGTTCGATGGTATCTTAGACGGTGTAACTTTCCGTGAAGAGAGCGATGAACAAACTGGTCACCGTGAAAAAGTGGTTATTGAAACAAAAGATAAAACTAAAATTCCTACTATTATTGTTAATGGTAAAGAACATAAGCATTACAACTTACCTGTAGGTAGCCACATTGCTGTTGAAGAAGGTGATGAAGTAAAAGCTGGTCAAATTTTAGTGAAAATACCACGTGTACTTGGTAAATTAAGAGATATCACGGGTGGTTTGCCACGTGTAACTGAGTTATTCGAGGCAAGAAACCCAGGTAATCCTGCTGTTGTATGTGAAATTGATGGTGTGGCTACATTTGGTAATATCAAACGTGGTAACCGTGAAATTTCTGTAGAAAGTAAAGATGGTGTTACTAAGAAATACTTAGTGCCATTGTCTCGCCAAATTCTAGTACAAGATGCAGATTTCGTAAAAGCAGGTGCGCCATTATCTGATGGTCAAATTGCTCCAGCGGATATCTTAACTATTCGTGGTCCATTTGCAGTACAAGAGTATGTGGTAAATGAAATTCAAGAAGTTTATCGTTTACAAGGTGTGCGTATCAATGATAAGCACGTTGAAGTAATCGTTAGACAAATGATGAAAAAAGTAGAAATTGTAGATGCTGGTGATACTAAATTCTTAGAAGAAGATTTAGAAGACAGGTTTGATTTTATTGACGAGAACGATAGAGTTTACGATAAAAAAGTAGTTACTGAATCTGGTGAAAGCACCAAGTTTAGAGCTGGTCAAATTGTAACTTTACGTGAGTTGAGAGAAGAAAACTCAATTCTACGTCGTGCAGATAAGAAATTGGTTGAAGTACGTGATGCAAGACCTGCAACTGCACAACCTGTGTTGCTAGGTATTACCAAAGCATCTTTAGGTGTACAAAGCTGGATTTCTGCTGCATCTTTCCAAGAAACAACCAAAGTATTAAGTACTGCGGCTATTCAAGGTAAGGCAGATTATATGTTAGGCTTGAAAGAAAACGTTATTACTGGTCACCTAATTCCTGCAGGTACTGGTCAGCGTGAGTTTGATAACTTAATTGTAGGTAGTAAAGAGGAGTACGAAGTGCTTTCAGCTACTAGAGAAGCTATGAACTTTGATGATGATGAATAATTTGTAGACAATTGAATAGATAAAAGGCGGAAAGTTTTAAACTTTCCGCCTTTTTATATTATGGGGTGGCTAATTTTATTAGGATAACTTGAATGCCACCAATACTTCAAATCCGTTATTTGGTTCAGATATAAATTTTGCTGAACCGCCAAATAGCTCTGCCCTGCTTGTAATATTTTGAAGCCCTAAACCTTTTTTTGGTTTTTTTAGAATACACCCTTTTCCATTATCTGAAATTATTAAGTAAAGTTGGTTACCAGTTACACCAGCGCTAATTGTTACTATAGTTGCATTTGAGTGTTTTATGATATTGTTTAGCTGCTCTTGTACAATTCTAAAAACTGCAAGTTTTTGCTGCTTGTTAAGTATGTTATTTAGTGAGCTGCTAACATTATTGTTAATTTGTAGCGTGTTTAACCGCCTTATTGGGGTTAAAATTTCGTTTAACGAACCAACAAAATCTTCTTCCAAGTAAACAGGTGGAATTAAATTTCTAGCTAAAGCTTTTACTTCCTTCATAGCTGTCGCAATGTGTTGTTTACATTCTGTAGCCATACTTACGTTTGCTCTCTTTGAAGTTACAAAGTTGTCCAAATACATTAGAGATGCGGCTAATATTTGATTGATATTTTCATGTAATTCTACACCAATATTGTACCGCTCTTTTTCTTGTGCATCATTTGCTGCTTTTCGTATTTGAAATTCTTTTTCTTGTTGTTCTTTTTTTAATGCTTTTTGTAGTAGTACTTGTGTTGTAATATTTTGTACTTGTATTTGATATACTGTTCTTTCTTCGTAGTTAATATCGCAGATATTAGTATTTACAAAAATAATATCACCATTTTTCTTTTGATGTTTTAAAAGTTTTTTAGTAGCCTGTCCATTTTTAATCTGGTTGATACTTTCACTAATTTTTTTAATAGGCCAAATATCTGTAATGTTCAATTTTAAAAACTCGTCTCGTGTATAACCATATTCTACAATCGCAGCATCATTGCATTCTAAAAAATCATAATTAGTGCTGTCGGCCATTAACATTGGCATAGAATTCTCATAAAATATTTGTCTATACCTTTCTTCAAGTATAAGTGCTTCTAATTCGGTTTTTTTTCTAGCGATACTAAATAAAATGGTTTTATCTAACACATTTATATCAAAATTGTCTTTTACTAAATAGTCCTGCGCCCCAAATCTTAATGCTTTTACAGATGTATCTATATCGTTATGTGCTGTAAGCACCACTGTAGCTATTTGAGAAGTTACATTTTTTAGAGGCTTAAAAGATTCTAGACCTCTGCAATCTGGCAAATTCAAGTCGAGAAAAATAATATCTGGCTTATTAGTTTTTAAAAATGTAAGTGTTTCGCTTAGTGTTACGGTATTGTGTATTGATACAATATTTAAGTTAGATGAGTTAAGCAACAATCTAAACGCAGTAAAATTTAAAATGCTATCTTCTACAACGAGAATATTTAATGGTGTTTTCATTCGTAAAGGACTTAGTTAATTATTAGGTTAAATTGAATAGATTTTAGTCTTTTCAGTAGGTAAAAATAGTTGGTGCACTAGCTTTCCAGTGTAGTGATTTGATTAATTATTTAAGCCATTTTGTGGTATAATTTAAGACAAAATTTATAAATTAT
>JAAFHG010000251.1 GCA_013297585.1 Chitinophagales bacterium | reverse complement strand
TATCCTGAATTGGCAAAGAAAAGTGAGAGTTACGAAATTTGTTTTGTGCCTGATAATGATTACAGAGGCTTCTTAAAACGCCGTGTTGATGGCCTTGAGGACAAAGTAAATGGTGGTTGGTTTATAGATAAAACAGGTAAAAAATTGGGTCAACATAAAGGTTATCCTTTTTATACGGTTGGTCAGCGTAAAGGTTTAGAAATTGCTTTAGGCAAGCCAGCCTATGTTACAGCTATTAATCCAAATGATAATACCGTAATGCTTGGTGAAGAAGCTGACTTAGACCAAAACGATATGCTGGTAGGTAAAATAAACTGGATAAAATACGATAGCATTACCGATGGTATGGAAGCAATTACTAAAATTCGCTATAAGGATAAAGGGGCATTAAGTAATTTATATAATTCAGATAATGGTTTGCGTATACGCTTTTACGAAAATGTAAAAAGTATTGCACCGGGGCAAAGTGCGGTGTTTTATGAAGGCGACGATGTAATAGGTGGTGGTGTGATACAAAGAGGTGAATTGCTGTTTTAAGGATAGGAACGCTGATTGACCGAATTAAGCGGATCTGAGCAGATAAAATTTATTATATAATATTATTATTCGTTATATGTATATTCTGCGAGAAACAAATGAAAATTCTTGAGACAGCTATATTGCCAATCTACTTATCTTTCAAGTTCAAATAGTACAATGAAGCTTTTTAGATATTTTTTATTGTTGTTTTCTGCTGCACAAATAGTAAGCTGTGGCAAGCAAACTGAAACATTGAACATTATTACCGCCAAAGAATTGTACCCAATTAAAGTAGGCAAAATATTTACTTACAGACTAGATAGTACGGTTGTCGCAACCTTTGGTGCATCGTTACAAAAAACATATTATTTAGCAAAAGACAGTGTTGAAAGCAGCTTTTTAGATAATCAAGGTAGGCAATCATACCGTATTTTTAGATACATCACCGATACATTGGCAAGTAAACCTTATCAATATTCAGCTACTTATTATGCTGTAATTGATAGTAATAAAATTGAGTACGTAGATAATAATTTGCGCTTTATTACATTGGTTAATCCTGTGTCAGAAACCACTACTTGGAAGGGCAACAGCTACATTAATACCACTACCAACAGTACTAACTATTTCTTAAACAATTGGCAATACCAATACCAAGATATTGATGTGCCTTACACTGTAAAAAAAGGTAGCATCAATAATACCGTAACTGTGTTGCAGCAAGATGAAAGCAGTAGCCCAACCTTTAATCCTAATTTTTACTACAATAAAACCTATTCAGTAGAGGTTTATGCAAAAGGTGTTGGACTTATTTACAAAGACTTTCTACACTACACTTACCAAGTAACGCCATCTAAATACTATGAAACAGGTAGCTATGGTATTAGGCTTAGTTTGGTTGATTACAAGTAATATTTTCACCACATAGAAATATAGGCACATAAGTATAACAAGTAAATTCTATTGTGACCTTGTACCTATGTGGTAAATAAAATCTTTATCATGAAAATTCTTTTATATAGTATTGGCAAACCTCACGAACCTTATGTGCAAGCAGGTATTCAAGATTTTACAAACCGCATTACCAAATATTTTCCTGTAGAATGGGTAATTATTGCGCCACCTAAAAATGCTGCCGTTTTATCAGACATTGATTTGAAAAAAGCAGAAGGTGTGATTATACAGAACCAATTGCAAAAAGATGATTTTCTGGTGTTACTAGATGAACGTGGTAAAAATATTACTTCGCCAGATGTAGCCAATTTGATACAGCAACGAGCCAATGAAAGTACCAAGCGATTGATATTTTTAATTGGTGGTGCTTTTGGTGTAGATGATTCAGTATTTAAGAGAGCCAATTTTACTTGGTCACTGTCTAAATTAGTATTTCCGCATATGTTGGTACGATTAATTTTAGCCGAACAAGTGTACCGAGCTTGCAGTATTTTACGCAACGAGAAGTATCACCACGTTTAACCGCTGATTAAAGTGATGGTAGTGATAATCATGAATTTTATGGAATAGCTATCGACTTTGAATCATTATTGCATTTAAAACTAGCAATTCACACTTAATTTTACCAAATGTTGAATGTCACCCTTGTCATTATAATCATTACTTGTATTGTTTCTGTATCTGCCTTTCAAAAAGAATCTATAATTGATGATTTAATATTTTACCCGCCTGCTATTAACAACCAAAAGCAGTGGTATCGCTTTATTACTTGTGGTTTTATTCATGCCGATTTTATGCATTTGGCTTTCAACATGTATTCACTGTGGATGTTTGGTGGCCCAGTAGAAGAAGCCTTTAAATCCATTTTTGGCGATATGGGTATTGCCTATTACATCTTACTGTATATTTCATCCCTAGTAGCTTGTTTAATGCCTACTTACTCAAAAAATATTGACAATTATTATTACAGAAGCCTTGGTGCTTCTGGTGCAGTTTCAGCCATTGTGTTTTGTTATATTTTTATTGCGCCAGCAGACAAACTATCACTTATAATTTTGCCAATCCCTTTACCAGCGTTCCTGTTTGGTGCTATTTATTTAGGTGTTTCTGCTTACTTAGCTAAAAAAGGCACAAGCAATGTTAATCATTCTGCCCACTTGTGGGGAGCTATTTATGGAATTGTTTTTTTGATTGTTACTACTTATTTCTTTAGCAGCTTCAGAGCAGTTTCTTGGTTTATTGAGCAAGTAACTAACTATTTGCAAAGCTTATAGTTAATAACTCTTTTGTAGTATGCGTTAGCTTAAAGCGATTGTCTATTCTATAACCAACTACCCATACAATACGTTTATCACTTTCAATTACCCAAATATTTTCTTTCTCTGTTTTAGATAATTTTAAGTCGATAAAAAACTTGCTTAGTTTCTTTTTCTTCGTCATACCCAAAGGATAGAAGTAGTCGCCTGTTTCGTAGGGGCGTAATAGTAATGGGTAAGTAATTGTATCTGCATTTATCGTTGCAATGGCTTTATCTGTTGATTGTTGACCATCTACTGTCGAAATTTCTAACACCAGTTTTCCTGCACTAAATACCACTTCATTTGTACCCGCTTCTATCAATACGTTAGTAGCTTCTTCTGCTTGTTTGGGGGCAATAATTAGCCAGTTTCTATTAATAATTAAGCGGTGCGTGGCCGAAGCCATAAAGCTGCCATTACTTGCATTTAATAGTTTTATAACCTCGTCAACTTGCGAGGCTTCAAAGCCAAAATCCTTCACTATTTCATATGAAATACTGCGTAGCGGTTGTTGCTTTTTTAGCTTTAAAATAGGTATATGTGTTTCATTACCTTTTACTTCTAGCAACTTAGTTTTTGTGCTGTTCATGGTTTGGTTGTACACCATTTCTACTTCTTTAAAGCGCTCAATATTGCCTAGTAAATTGTCTTCTACTTTTGGGTAAATGGTTTGCATTAAAGGCATTACTTGGTGCCTAATGTAATTACGTGAATATTTATCGGTGGCATTGCTGCTATCTTCTACCCAAGTTAAACCCTGTTCGCTAGCATAAGCCACAATCTTGGCTCTTTTGGCGAATAATAAGGGCCTGATAATATGCCCTTGCTTTGGCAAAATACCATGCAAACCACTTATGCCACAGCCTCTAAAAAAGTGCATCAATAAGGTTTCTATATTATCATCAGCATGGTGAGCTGTTGCTACAAAAGCCGTCCACGGTCGACGGTTGACGGTCGACGGTAAGCCATCGTCTATGGTCTGTGGTCTATCGACTAGTTCTTTAAACCACCCATATCTCAATTCTCTTGCAGCTACTTGAACAGATAGTTTGTTATTGGCTGCGTAAGCTGCTGTATCAAACCGCTTTACTAAAACCTCTTTATCGTATCTAACACCAAGGTTTCTTACAAAGGCTTCATCTCTATCGCTTTCTGCGCCACGTAGTTGAAAGTTGCAATGCGCTATGGTGAAGTTAAAGCCAGCTTTTGTAAACAAGTCTACCATTACCACACTATCAATACCACCACTTACGGCTAGTAAAAGGTGGTGTGTAGTAGGCGATAAGTTGAAGTTATCAGCAATGTGTTTTTTAAATCTTTCTAGTAGCATGTTTTCGCCTTTAAAACTAAAATGCTGTGGATTTAGTCACAGCATTTTAAAAAAATCCTAGTCAATCAATTTTATCAAACCAATCACTTGTTCACTTTAGCCCAAGTATCTTTTAGCGTTACGGTTCTATTAAATACTAATTTGTCTGCGGTGCTGTCTTTATCTAAACAGAAATAGCCTTTGCGTAAAAACTGAAAACGGTCGGCTAATGTTGCTTCGGCTAGTGCAGGTTCTGCGTAAGCTTTGGCTATTACTTGTAGCGAATTTGGATTGATATAATCTTTAAAATCGCCTTCCGCATTACCTACATTTTCTTCTGTAAATAAGCGGTCGTACAGGCGCACTTCTACAGGTATTGCATTGGCTGCACTTACCCAATGTAGCGTGCCTTTTACGTTAATGCCACTCGTATCGTTACCGCTTTTACTTTCTGGTATATAACTGCATCTTACTTCGGTAATATTGCCTTCGGCATCTTTTACAAAGTCGTCACATTTTATAATATAAGCACTCTTTAAGCGCACCATTTGGCCCGGCGCAAGGCGGAAATACTTTTTAGGCGCTACTTCCATAAAATCTTCACGCTCTATATAAATTTCTCTGGTAAATGGTACGGCTCTATTACCGCCATTTTCATCTTCAGGGTTATTCTCGCTGCTTAGTGTTTCTGATTCGTTAAGGTAGTTTGAAATGGTAACCTTTAATGGATCAAACACCACCATTCTACGCTGTGCTATTTTGTTTAAATGCTCACGTACACAAAATTCTAGTAAGCCAAAATCAATCAAGTTCTCTCTTTTGGCCACGCCTATTTTATCGCAAAACTCTCTAATGCTCTCTGGCGTAAAACCTCTACGTCTCATAGCACTTATGGTAGGCATACGTGGGTCATCCCAACTAGTTACATGACCATCATTTACCAATTGCAATAGCTTACGCTTACTCATAATGGTGTAAGTCATATTCAGCCTTGCAAACTCGTATTGCTTAGATGGAAAAATGCCCAAATTCTCTATACACCAATCGTACATGGGTCTGTGTGGTATAAATTCTAGCGTACAAATTGAATGTGTAATTTGCTCAATAGAATCACTTTGGCCATGTGCAAAATCGTACATCGGGTAAATACACCAAGCATCGCCAGTTCTGTGGTGATGTGCATGTTTTATGCGGTAAATAATCGGGTCACGCAGTAGCATATTGGTGCTAGCCATATCTATTTTAGCACGCAATACTTTCTCACCGTCTTTATATTTACCTGCACGCATTGCTGCAAATAATTCTAGGTTTTCTGCAATGGTTCTGCTTCTGTACGCATTAGCAATACCTGGTTGTGTAGGCGTACCTTTTTGCGTAGCAATCTCTTCACTTGTGCTATCATCTACATAAGCCAAATCTTTCTCAATAAGGTTTATAGCAAAGCCATATAATTGCTCAAAATAGTCAGATGCGTAAAGTTCATTCGCCCAATTAAACCCAAGCCATTGCACATCTTCCTTAATGCTGTCTACATATTCGGTGTCTTCTGTTACAGGGTTGGTATCATCAAATCGTAAATTGGTTTGTCCGCCATATTTTTTGGCTAAGCCAAAGTTTAAACAAATGCTTTTTGCATGGCCCATGTGTAGGTAGCCATTGGGTTCTGGTGGAAATCTCGTAAGAATGCTTTTGTGTTTGCCGCTTGCTAAATCCGCTTCAACAATTTCTTCTATAAAATTCAAACTTTTTTCTTCGCTCATATCTAGTGTTTCTTGGGCTTACAAATATAAGGTTTCAGATGTAAGCTAGTTTATGGATAATTAATAATTTGATGATTTAAGGGCTGGCTCTCGCAGATTTCACGGATTTACGCAGATGAATTGGTAGTGATAAAGCTGCAATTATTCAGCCCTACACGTTCCATCTTCTACGTCTTTGCGAGGAACGAAGCAATCTGCTTTACGTTATTACTATTTAGATGGCTTCGTGCCTCGCCATGACGTTATGTGTACAATCTCACCCCATTTTCACAACCACTCATCCCTAAACC
>JAAFHG010000302.1 GCA_013297585.1 Chitinophagales bacterium | reverse complement strand
CACTTTGTCTGCTAGTTTTAGCAGTTCCTCGGGGTTGCGAGAAATAACCACTCGCCCTTTTGTAGTTGCCATAAAATAGATGTTTAATTGTTTGAAATTACATTAACAGTACTAATATAAGAATAATAAACTGCAATAAAATCATAATTAGAAAACATCTAAAAAATAGCCATTACAGTGCCAATGTGTTTAAATACAGTGCGTTTTTTTTGAATACATTCACGATGTAACGCTTTACAATGGCATTGTAAGGCATTGCAGTGCCATTGTAACGATATACATTGGCATTGTTGCAATTAACATTGGCATTGTAACGATTGGATATGGCATTGTTGCGGTTTACTTTGGCGATGTGTGTATCAACGTTGGGGTTGTAAGGTAAAACAATAACACCCCGGTCTGCGACCACCGCTCTGCTGAGGGGAATTTGGTGCGGTGGTTTTCATTCCCATCGGCTATGGTACACTACAGACTTGCGCCATTGGGAAAGTATGTATATTGCATTTAATAGATGATAATAAAATTAAAACATTGAGTTCGTTATTGAGCAAAAAAGAAAGTTGCGAGCATTAGGAATGAACTTAACCAGCTAATAAGTCGTTATGAGTGAAAATTTAGAATTACAACTTGACGAAAGTTTTGATTGGATATACCACCAACTAACAAAAGGAAACACAATTAATGGGTTAAGAGACAATCTCATTTACTTGGAATTTGAGCAAGTAAAAGAATGGAAATCCAAATACGGATTTCAATTCCAAATCTATTCTAATGACCATTTTATTGACAATAAACCGCATTTTCATTTGATTAAAAAAAGTGAAAATATTGACTGTAGACTATTTTTTTCTGGTGAAATATTCGATTGTAAAGGGAATTCTAAACTGGATAAAAAAATAAAAGATGCAGTTGAATACTTCCTAAGCCTTGAGGTAAACCAAAATAGATTAATTGGATTATGGAATATTAAAAATCCTGCATTAATTATCAATAATCTTAAATCATGAGTCAATTAAAAATCTTTTCATGTAATGGAATATTATAAACATAGGATTTACTCTGTTTTTGATAATGAAGGAATAAAAGTCAAACCTATTTTTAAAATGGGTTTAACATATGATTTGGATCTAAACGAAACCAATTCAAGTTCCAACTTTTGTTACTTACCATTTGAAGAACAAAAAGCAAAATTAAAACTTTCAGATGACGAGTTTATTGATGCTGTAATAGACTACATATATGATACGACCTCTGTCAGAATTAAATCACTAAAGGATTTGGAAAATTATCCTAGCATAAATAATCTTCCATTTATTTTGAAGGTTAATGAATATAATAGTCACTTAAATATATTTTCATTGGCATTTGGAAAAATACCTGGGTCAATTACGATTCGCAAGGAACATCGAGTACTAGACTTGGGAAATATAGAAATAGTAGATGGTAGTTTAGGGCTGTCTCATACTTCAATAAATTCTTTGGGAAAACTTAAAAAAGTTAATGGATCATTTTGGATTTCCTATCACAACGAAGATGCTAACTTCTCCGACTTAAACCAGCTCGAAGAAATTGGGGGAAGTTTACTTTTAAGAGGTTTCCCAATTAAATCTTTATCTAAATTGAAAAAAGTTGGTGGTGTTTTGAATTTACGAGGTACTAAAATTGAAGACTTGGGTGCTTTAGAGTTTGTTGGCGAACACATCTACCTACCAAAATCAAAATGTAAATATTTTAATTTTGAAAACATAGAAATAGGTGGGGAAATAAAGTACTTTTCAAGTTAGCTATGCCTAATTTATAAAATTATAAGAGACAAAGAATCAGCTCTGCGAAACTTGTAGTTTAGCAAGTGCTATTAAGTTGATTTTAGCTATTATCTAGCGCTAGTCTCTTGACTTGTGCTAAATGATACTTATTTATAAACCTATTATCTATGAAAAACAAGTATCAGCTTGGCACAGGTTGCCTACAACTCATTGCCTTGCTACAAACCTGCGCTAGTGGTAAAATGATAGTTTACCTAATACCAATATTATATTTTTTACCACTTTTTTAGTTGTGTTTTAGTAAATGTCCAGCCGGGTGTTGCTATTTCTGCATCGTAACAACTGTACCAAGGGCTTAGTTGTGTATTGTTCAGATTTTTAACCACATGTACACTTTGCGCAGGCATAAAACTTTGCGCCAATAGAAATATTTTTTCGCTAGTTGTAGCATTTACTGCAACATCTACCACCAACATCGCATGGCCAGGCCCACCGCCTTTTATAAATACATTACCAATGGTTAAGTTAGAATAATTTGTTACAGCATGCAATTGATCTTCTAAATTGAGTGTACCGTAATTGTTAAACACGTTTTCTAAAAACTCAAGCAAACACTCATGACTAAAGCAATTTTTTTTACTTGCAAAAGCATTAAAATCAAACACAGTTTTACCAGCATTAAACACAATTTTATGGTATTCTTTTCTTGCAAAATGATACTCGGCTTTTAATCTTACTACCGCATCTGCACATTGCTGCAAGTTTTTGTTGCCAATAGAAATATCAAGCACAGCAGCATGTAAATATTGATTAGCTTTTAGGCTGCCATTGTACAAATACACGGTATTATCTTTAAGCAAAGGATAATGTTGAAGCCAGTATTCAAAAGTATTTGTTGCTGTAGTTATTCGCTGAAAGCCTGTAGGCAAAGCTATTTCAGCAATCTGTTTAGGTTGTGATAATGAGATATTGGGTTGTGTAGCAGTTTGGCAACAAATACAAACTGTTGCCATCATAAGCAATAGACAAAGTTTCATGTAGTGATAATTTTTGAGCTAGATGCTGCCACAACATTTTTCCATAAAAGTGCACTGCTTATCTTTAGTTAATGTTTGAAAGTATAGACCAATTAGGCAGAAAACATTGTTTTAAAAACACACCTAAGCGCATTGTATCGCTAGTACCATCGCAAACAGAATTGCTGCATTATTTGGGCTTAGAAAATGAAGTTGTTGGTATTACAAAGTTTTGTGTGCATCCAAATGAATGGTTTAGAAGTAAAACTAGAATTGGCGGTACTAAAAATGTAAATATTGAGGCAGTAAAAGCCTTACAACCAGATATAATTATTGCCAATAAAGAAGAAAATGTAAAAGAACAAATGGAAGCACTAGAGGCCATTGCGCCTGTTTGGGTATGCGATGTAAATAATTTAGAAGATGCTTTAGCGATGATTGTAGCAGTTGGAAAAATTACCAACACAGACCAAAAGGCAAAAACATTAATTGAAGAAATTACTTGCCAATTTAACCAACTACCAACACCAAACTACAAACTCAAAAGCGCTTACCTCATTTGGCGCAAGCC
Organism: Chitinophagales bacterium; assembly: GCA_013297585.1. Classification (GTDB taxonomy): domain Bacteria; phylum Bacteroidota; class Bacteroidia; order Chitinophagales; family Chitinophagaceae; genus Parasediminibacterium. Next base: position 1,754 of record JAAFHG010000302.1, on the reverse strand, counting down.
TTACATGACAGTTGGCGGCGATACTTTCATTAATAATATGTTGCAGTATGCTGGTTTTAATAATGTATTTGCCAAAGAAAATCGCTATCCAGAAATTACTATTGAGCAATTAGTTGAAGCAAATTGTGAGCTTGTATTTTTATCAAGCGAGCCCTACCCTTTTAAGCAACAACATATTGAAGAATTGCAAGCAGCTTTACCTAGAGTAAAGATTCTATTGGTTGATGGCGAAATGTTTAGTTGGTATGGTAGTAGATTGCTTGAAGCTGCTAGCTATTTTAAAAATCTTAGCAAGAATGCTACGCTTCAATAAAAGCTCAATAAAGTATCTTACCGTACAAGTGTGCGATCCGCCGCGGCGGACAAGCTGCAACCAAAGCATCATAGTAGTACCAACGCTGGTTACATAAAAGAAAAACAAGGGCTACAATTGTATCAACTGGTGTTGTATGCCTATGGCTTGTAACTGTTGCTGCAAGCGCTCTGCATGGGTATCGGTAATGAACACTTGCCCATTATCGGCGGTGCAAACCCACTGTAAGAGGTTGTGCATGCGTTGCTCATCTAGCTTTTCAAAAACATCGTCAAGCAGCAATATTGGGGTAAAGCCTTTTTGGTTTTTAAGGGTTTGCCATTCGGCTAGTTTTAGGGCAAATAGTAGGCTTTTGCGCTGCCCTTGGCTGGCTTCGTTTTTAAAGCTGCTTTGCCCCATTGTAATGGTAAGGTCATCTTTATGAATACCAACGGTGGTGCGCTGCAAAGCCATGTCTTTACGCTGTGCGGCCTGCAATAATTGTAGCAAAGGCGCTTGCTGTAAATCGCTAGCATATGTGATGGCCACATCATCGGCCTTACCTGCAATGCGCTGATAAAATTGTAATGCTAGCACTAGAAAATCTTGTAAAAATTGGGTGCGCTGCTGGTACAACAATTGTCCTTTTTGGCTCAGTTGTTCGTTAAAAATGGTGAGCAAAGCCTCGTCAATACTGCCTTGTTCGGCGGCTTGTTTTAGTAAGCTATTGCGCTGTTGCAATACTTTGGTGTAAGCAATTAGTTGGTGTAAATAATCTGCATCTAACTGCGATAAAATGGTATCAATAAACTTTCTACGCTCTTCGCTACCGCCAATAATCAGTTCTACATCGTCAGGCGCAATCATCACACAAGGAAAACGGCCAATATGGTCGCTGAATTTTTTATACGCATCATCGTTTACGCTAAACTCTTTTTTATTGTTTTCACGTACAATGCAGAGTAAGTCTTGCGGCTCGTTGTTGAGTGTAAAATGGCCTTGTAAGCGCATACCTGCCAAGCCATGATGTACATTTTGTGCATCGGTACGGCTGAAATAACTTTTGGTAAAACCGAGGTAGTAAATCGCATCGAGCAGGTTGGTTTTGCCACTACCATTGAGCCCACAAATGCCTATCACTTTACTAGTAAAAGCAAATTGCTGTTGCACATAATTGCGAAACTGTACTAACGATATGGACTGAACTTCCAGCATTGGGCAGCAAAGTAATGGTATAGAAGTGATTAATTGACGAGATGAAATAGGCATAACAGGGCAAACGCATCTAAATTTATTTTTTCAATACTTGTTAATCCTAAAAGATCGTTTTAGATAGAAAACGTCTATGCTATCTTTTTTTTCGAGTTTGACAGACCCACGGATAGAACGCAGTAAACTACATTCTTTAACAGATATCATCGGACTTTCAATATGTGCCGTATTATGCGGCTGTAATGAATGG
>JAAFHG010000188.1 GCA_013297585.1 Chitinophagales bacterium | reverse complement strand
GCACCAGTAGTAACATTCCAAATGTTATTATTTACTGATATACCTGCTGTTGAAAATAAATTAACATTAGCGTAATTAGTTGGATTAGCATTATTTAAACTTACGCCTTGATTGTAAAGCGCTTCCCAACTTAATGCGATAAACTCATCAGGTGAAGTTAACACATCATATCTTGGCAAAATAGCTTTGTTAGTACCATATCTTGCATCGACAGTAATAAACGATTTTTTACCACGACCATTTTTAGTTGTAATAACAATAACACCATTTGCCCCTCTAGAACCATAAATTGATGTTGCAGCAGCATCTTTAAGTACTACCAAATTAGAGATATCATCTGGATTAATAGAATTCAAAGTACCAGAATAAGGAACACCATCTACTACGTACAAAGGATCTCTGTTACCATTTACAGAACCAATACCACGAATACGAATCGTTGCTGTTGCACCTGGCTGACCAGAAGGATTGATTACACGAACACCTGCAACTTCACCAGCTAAAGCTTGAGAAACGTTAGAAACTGCTTTATTAGTTATTTGCTCAGACGATACTGTTTTAGCAGAACCAGTAAAAGCCTGTTTAGTAGATGTGCTATAACCTACAACAACAACCTCTGATAAGTCGTTTGCAGCAGAAGTCAATTTAACAGAAACAACGCTTTTTCCACTAATACTTACCTCTTGAGCTGTAAAATTTACAGAGGAAATTACTAAAGCCTTAGATGTAGCAAGTACAGATATGCTAAAGTTACCATCAGCACCTGTCGTTACCCCCTTTGTTGTTCCTTTCACTAGCACCGAAGCGTTAGCAACTGGTGCACCTTTTTCATCAGTTACTTTACCAGTAACCGTTTTGTTTTGAGCCATGGCAAATGTTGCGAACACTACCATAACCAAAAGCGTCAGAAATTTTCTCATTTAAACTTGATTTTTGGTTAAAAAACTTGTTATGTTATCAAACTGTTACACGCATCTTAACAAAAAGTTAAGAAAGCCAAATATAGATGCAAAGACAAACATTGTTAACGAAATGTTGCAAACGACTTCCTAATTTAATGTTACAACATGGTTTACTTTAGACAAAATCCACTATAATCGAAAATATTTTAAGATTTATCTAGCGTTAACAGACTTTTATGCAAAAATTTCAAAAAAATTAGTAATAAAAATAGAATTTACAAAATATGCACATATTAATACTAATCATTCATTAGTGAAATGAATCCCTTCATCAAATATATTTGCACTCATGAAAATTTTAGATGGCAAACTAGCCGCAGCCTCAGTAAAAGACGTTTTAAAAGCAGAAGTTGATATATTATTACAAAACAATCAGCGTAAGCCGCACTTAGCAGCTATATTAATAGGTAACAATGGCGCAAGCGAAACTTATGTGGCTAGCAAAGTAAAAAACTGCGAAGAAGTTGGTTTTGAGTCATCTTTAATCCGTTTTGAAAGCAATACGACCGAGGAACAATTACTATCTAAAATTGCCGAATTAAATAACGATACTACTGTTGATGGCATTTTGGTACAACTGCCTTTACCTAAACATATTAGCGAAGCCAAAGTCATCGAAACCATTAGCCCTGCCAAAGATGTGGATGGTTTTCATCCAGTAAGCGTGGGAAAGTTGGTGCAAGGTTTACAAACCTTTATTCCTGCCACACCATATGGTATTATGTTAATGCTTGAGCATTTTAATATAGAAACCAAAGGCAAACATGCCGTGGTTATTGGTCGAAGCAATATTGTGGGCCGCCCAATGAGCATTTTGCTAAGTAGCAATCACCCTCAGGGCAACTGCACCGTTACGCTATGCCACAGCCACACACCTAATTTACAAGAAATTTGCCTACAAGCCGATATTGTTGTTGCAGCCCTTGGTAAGCCAGGTTTTGTAAAGGCAGACATGGTAAAAAATGGCGCAGTAATTATAGATGTTGGCATCACACGTGTTGAAGACGCAACGGCCAAAAAAGGTTTTCGCATTAAAGGCGATGTAGATTTCGATGAAGTAGCACCGAAATCATCTGCCATTACACCCGTACCAGGTGGTGTAGGCCTTATGACTATTGCAGGTTTACTTAAAAATACGTTGCAAGCTTACAAGAATAATAGTGCTAATTAAGAATTAGTAATTAATGATTAGCAATTGATTTTATTCGTGTAATTAGTGAAATTCGCTCAATTCGTGTTCTAAGGATTATGCCACCAGCGTTCACCTTACTATGATGCTTTTGTTGTGTCACTCACTTGTACGTTCTATTCTTTATGCAGCAATGTGTAACTTCGCATCTTATTTTTATCATTGACTTTCACATTAATGCAATCACCAATCTCAAAACATAAATCACAAATCTCAAATCCATTACCTGTAATGGAAAGCTTCTACACCATTCAAGGTGAAGGCTTCTATCAAGGTAGTGCGGCCTATTTTATTCGTTTAGGCGGCTGCGATGTTGGTTGCGTTTGGTGCGATGTAAAAGACAGTTGGGACGCTTCTAAACATCCACAAGTAAGTATCAATGCAATTGTAGAACAAGCAGTGCAAGAGGTCAATAGTCAATCAACTTCAAACTCCAAACTTCAAACTATAAACTCAGTACTCTCTGTTGTTACCGGTGGCGAGCCGCTTATGCACAATCTTGATGCATTAACTGCTGCCTTACACCAGAAAGGCTTTAAAACAAATATTGAGACCTCAGGTTCTTCGCCTTTAAGTGGCAAGTGGGATTGGATTTGCCTATCACCTAAAAAATTTAAAGCCCCATTACCAGAAGTTGTGCCTTTTGCCAATGAACTGAAGGTAGTTGTCTTTAACAAGCACGATTTCGCATGGGCAGAAAACTATGCAGCACAAGTATCGCCTACTTGTAAGCTCTATCTTCAACCTGAATGGGATAAAGCAGCAACGGTTACACCTTTGATTATAGACTACATAAAAGCCAACCCCAAATGGGAATTAAGTTTACAATTACACAAATACATTAATGTACCGTAATAACTATGATTATTCGCTAGTCGCTAGTCGATAATCGCAAGCAACTTCCTACCGATTCACGATAACCGATTTTCGTGTAATAATATTCATTCGTGTAATTCGTGCAATTGAGAAAAATTCGCGCACTAAACAATTCGTGTAATTCGCCCAAATTCGTGCCATCAAATTTTTAACTCTCTCAACTCACTGCTTTTCCCGAAATTGCTGCTTTATACATTTATGAAGCAATTACTTTTAATAGCAGCTATATTATTTTCTTCTACCAGTTTTTCTCAAACCTACAATCCTGATAAGGTTAATAAAAAAGCAATTCCTATTTACCAAAAAGCCATAGAACAACTTGGCTATGGTGAGTACAAAGAAGCTATTGCAACCCTTGAAAAGTGCATTAGTATTGATAAAAACTATGTTGATGCTTACTTATCATTAGCAGGTGCTTATGGTGAATTAAAAAATTACAAAGCAGCTATTGCCAACTACGAAATTGCCAAATACAAAGACAGTAATTATTGTAAAATTTATAGCCTACCCTACTCTATTAACCTTGCTGGTGAAGGTAGATTTGAAGAGGCGCTAGCGGCAGTAAATCACTTTGCCACCTTACCAAACCTTGGCGAAAGAACACAAAAAAGCATCAAATACAGAAAGGACAGCTATACATTTGCCATTAATTATCAGCAAAAACACCCCAATAAAAACTACATTTTCAATCCTATCAATTTAGGCGATAGCATTAATAGCGAACGCTCAGAGTATTTCCCATCTTTAACTGTAAATGATAGCTTATTGGTTTTTACGCGTAGAGAAGGTGGTGGCGAATATTTTTACAAAGCCAACATCACAAACCCTAACATTTTATCTAAAGCAGTAAAAATTGCAGGCGATATCAACGACGAGCCTTTTAAAGGCGCTATCAGTGTTTCTGCCGATGGTGAATGGATGATTTTTGCAGGTAATATTGGCAATAATTCACATGACAATTTCGACTTATACATTTGCTACGCTACACCAACTGGCTGGAGCGAACCACAAAATCTTGGCACTAATATCAATACTGGCTATTGGGAAAGCGCACCTAGTCTTAGCCCAGATAAACGTGTGTTATATTTTAGCAGCAACCGCCCGAGTGGTTACGGTGGCGCAGATTTATATGTAAGCTATAGAGATGAAAAGGGCAAATGGAGCAAAGCCATAAACATGGGACCAGATGTAAATACTTTGGGCGACGAAACGGCACCATATATACATGCAGATAACCAAACATTGTACTTTACATCTAGCGGTTTACCTGGGTATGGTGGCACAGATATTTTTGTAATGCGCAAAGGTTTTGCAGGCGCTTGGAGTCTTCCAGAAAATTTGGGCTATCCTATTAATACCATAGAAAATGAAGGTAGCCTTGCTGTAGCACCAAATGGCGTAAATGCCTACTACGCAAGCGATAGAAGCGACACACGTGGCGGTTTAGATTTGTATAAATTTGACCTAAGAGAAGATGTACAACCTTACAAAACCTTGTATATAAAGGGATTTATATACGATAAAAATACAAGCAAAGGCTTACCAAGTAATGTAGAATTAATAGACAACAATACAGGTAAAACCTTGATGAATGTACAAACCGATGAAACAGGCTTTTACTTTGTAACACTGCCTGTAAAGAAGGATTACACATTTGCAGTAAACAGAAAAGGCTACTTATACTTTAGCAAACTGTACGAACTATCTAGCAAAATAGCAGATAGCATTTATAAAGAAGATATTTACTTACAACCAATAGAACTGAATAAAATTACAACACTTAAAAATATTCAGTTTGAAACTAATTCATACCAACTGAAAGAAGTAAGCAAGGTTGAACTTGACAAACTACTACAATTGCTAACCGATAATCCTACCATTAAAATTGAAGTGGATGGCCATACAGATAACATAGGTAAAGCAGAAGACAATTTGAAACTTTCTACCAATAGAGCAAAAACAGTAGTTGACTATTTAATTGAAAAGGGCATTGCTACACAACGCTTACAGTACAAGGGTTTTGGTGCTACTAAGCCACTTACAGATAACACCACAGAAGCAGGTAGAAGTACTAACAGGCGAACAGAATTTACAGTAATTGGGATGTAAATAATTTGCCATTAATGGTAGTTGTATTATCTTCATCAATCTTATGACAAATGATATTTTACACCAAATAGCTTTAACCCAAATTACTGGTATTGGTACGGTACAAGCCAAGCAATTGATAGACCATTTTGGTGATGCGAGTTCTATTTTCAAAGCTTCAAAAAAAGCGCTCAGTAACATTGAAGGGATTGGTAATATAAAAGCGAAAGCCATTAAAGACTTTGAAGATTTTAAAGCAGCCGAAGAAGAAATTAGCTTCTGCCACAAACACCATATTAGCCCATTATTTTTAAAAGATATTGATTATCCGCAACGCTTACTACATTGCTACGATTCACCTACGATATTGTATTACCGTGGCAATGCCAATTTAAATAACACCAAAGTCGTTAGTATTATTGGCACAAGAAGTAATAGCGATTATGGCAAGCAAATAACCGAACAAATAATAAAAGCCTTACAACCGCTAAACGTAATGATAGCAAGCGGTCTAGCGTTTGGTATTGACGCCATTGCACATAAATCGGCAGTGCAAAACAATTTACCAACTGTTGGTGTGTTAGCGCATGGCTTAGATACTATTTATCCTGCACAGCATAAATCATTGGCTAAAGACATGCTATTAAACGGTGGTTTACTAACAGAATTTCCCAAAAATACAAAACCTGATAAGCACAATTTTCCTCGCAGAAATCGTATAGTAGCAGGCATGGCAGATTGTACGATTGTAATAGAAACGCAAGCCAAAGGCGGCAGCATGATAACCGCAGAACTAGCTTACAATTATAACAGAGATGTTTTTGCAGTACCGGGAAAAATTACCGATGCAAAAAGTAGTGGTTGCCTTAAACTTATTCAGCAAAACAAAGCGGCCATTTTTACAGATGTAGACAATTTAATTGAAACAATGGGCTGGGAAACAAAAACTGCTAAACCTAAAAAACAACGAGAATTATTTGTAGCACTTACTCAAGATGAACAAACTATTGTAAACATTCTCACAGCAAAAGAACTAGTAGGCATAGATGACATTTACCTACAATCTGGCTTAAGCAGTAGCTCTGTAGCAGCAGCTATGTTGGGTTTAGAATTGCAAGGCTTAATTATTTGTCTGCCTGGTAAAATGTATAAATTGTCGTAAAAAAGAATCTGCGTAAATCTGTGAAATCTGCGAGACAAATTTTTCATCAACCAAAAACTTGATTTGCCACATATACGCTGCGCTTTTATCTTTGCCTATGGCAACAATAAAATCTCCCGCAAAAAGCAATAGCAGTTCTCGCTTATTTGGTGTTGGTTTAACTTTCGATGATGTTTTGCTCATGCCTGCATACAGTCAGGTATTACCTCGTGAAGTCAATATCCAATCTCATCTTACAAAAGACATTATTTTAAATGTACCTATGCTGTCAGCAGCAATGGACACAGTTACTGAAGCCAATTTGGCAATCGCATTGGCTCGTGAAGGCGGTTTGGGCATTTTGCACAAAAACATGTCTATAGATAAGCAAGCCGAGCAGGTACGTAAAGTAAAACGTAGTGAAAGTGGTATGATTATCGACCCAATTACCCTACGTGAAACTGCAACTGTTGCCGATGCATTAAAGTTGATGAAAGAAAATCGCATTGGCGGTATTCCTATCGTTGATACCAATCAAAAACTCGTAGGTATTCTTACCAATCGTGATTTACGCTTTGAAACAGCCAACCGAAGTAAAAAAATTAAGGATGTCATGACCAAAGACAACCTGATTACTGCACCAGAAGGCACCGATTTAAAAAAGGCAGAAAAGATTTTACAACAATA
>JAAFHG010000102.1:3707-10082 GCA_013297585.1 Chitinophagales bacterium | reverse complement strand
TGCAATAAATATTTACATAAATATCATTCCGAGTTCTTCGCTGCATTTATTTGCAGAAAGAGGCATCACATTATTTCAGAAAGATGCAACAGGTGCACTTGAACCTTTTAGGCCGTATGCATTAAGTGGTATTTCGTTATTGCTAATGTTATTTGCGTTTCCAACGTTGGTTACTGGTATAGCTCGCCGTTTTAAACCCATGGTGTTTGGTGCTATTGTGTGCTATGTATTTTTTATTATATCTCTCTACACATCTACCATGTACGATAATTTATGGGCTGGTCTTGCTGGTATTGGCAATTGGTTAATACCTGGTTTGATTTTGCGTAACCGTTACATAAAAGGAAAAAATTACTAATGTTTAAAGAACTCGATCCCATATTACACTCGCAATTGCGCCTAGCGGTAATGAGCTTGCTAATAGGTGTAAAAGAGGCTGAGTTTACGTTTATTAAAGATAAAACAAACTCAACCGCTGGCAATTTATCGGTACAAATACAAAAGCTAAAAGATGCAGGTTATGTAGATGTTACAAAGCAATTTGTAAATAATTACCCGCAAACTACCTGCAAAATAACACCTACAGGCATTGCTGCATTTGAAGCCTATGTAAAGGCTCTTCAAGAATATTTAGTTCCTAAAAACTAGTAATTTAAGTAGCGGTAAAATTTGTAATAGTAGGCTGTATTAAATCCCATAAATTCCCATATAAATCTTTAAAAACCGCTACAGTACCATATGGCTGTTCGGTGGGTTGCCTTACAAAATGGATATCGTTAGCTAGCATTTGATGATAATCTCGCCAAAAATCATCGCTATACAAAAATAAGAATACTCTACCACCTGTTTGATTACCAATTCTACTTACTTGATCAGCGCCTACAGCCTTTGCTAGTAGTATGTTGCAGCCATTTTCTACTCCTTTGGGTGCAATTATTACCCACCGTTTGGTATTGCTTAGTTGGGTATCTTCTATTAAAATAAATTTCAATTTTTTTGTATAGAATATAATAGCCTCGTCGTAATCGGCTACTATAAGGGCAATATGTGCTATTTGTTGCTTCAAAAGTAGATACTATAAGAATTAAAAAAGTTATTTTTAAAATAGGTTACCCACTAGAAAATATTTCTATAAATGCGTTTAAATGATATTGCGATGGATATCTTATGTATTAGTAATTGCATTTTTTTAATATTGTTAAAGAAATTTATCCTTTTAACCAAGATATCTCTCTTACTCTCCTCTAAAGTAGTGTTTATTAATGAGTATTTCATCGTTTACTAATTTGACAATATATATTAAATTATTGATATATATATATTGTCAAATTTTGTCGCAATGTTATAAGGTATCCAATAAGACATAATGTGCCTGAACAAAGTAAGATGGATTTTACAAATTCCCGCGTTGAAGCGTATTTGTAGGTTACTTCTAATCGCTCCATTTTTTACAACTTATCAGGCACAAACTGTGGTTGTTCCATTTTGGCAATCACCAATTTATCGCTTAGATCAGGTAGGGTTTGTTTTAAAGCGGCAATATTTTTACCCATCGCATCTATAAAATTCCAGGTTTTACCATTATCATCAGAAATAGCAATCAGTGTAGAGTTGGTACTCATAGTGCCGCCCATCATCTTAATCTCAATTTTATCTGGTACGGTGCATTGCAATTGCTTTTTCACTTTTATAAAAGCCGAAGGCTCGCCTACTACGACATTGCTAATATTTATACTCATGCCCTTAGCCTTCATTGCGCCAATGCCCTTGCTTAGCTGTTCTAGCATTTTTGCTTCTCCACCAGCCGCAGCCACTACTTTAGGGTTGGTCATTTTAATCACCGTTTTAAAGTCTTGCTTTTTTATAGCTGTAGCCATAGCATTAGCCTGTGCTTTTAAAGCCGCTAGTTGTTGTGGTGTTTGTGCCAAAAGGGTAGTAGCCATTACCAAAAGCATTGCTACCAACATAAACATGCGTTGTATCATGCTGCTAAAGTAAAGGTTTATTGAAATACCCAACTAAAACCAATAGCTGTGTTATTAAGACTTAAAGATGTAAGGCCAGAAGAAATAGAGAAGCTAGAATTTTTACTAGTTGCGTTAGATGCATCAATCTTTCTTTTATCCTGTGTGTATTGTAATGAGATAAGATTAGTTAGTGTCATATTTGCAACAAACCTTTTACTAATGCGGTAGCCAATACCAAGGTTACTGTTTGCACCAACCGTAAAACCATTTGAACTGTAACTAGAAGAAGGATTTACATCTAAATATCGTTGCTTATAGTAACCGCTGTTTAAGTTAGTACTTAAGAAACCAAAGAGATTTCCTCTAATATTTTTGATATTTTGAACATAGACACCAGCAAATACAGAATTGCTATTTGCAGAACTAGTAAGTGTGTTATTGTATGTAGAATAGGCATATGATAAGCTAGCCCCAACTATCTTTTTCTCTGATTTCACAAAACCTAAACCTGCACTAATCGAAAAGCGGTTCGTAGGCGGATTAACATCATCATACTTACTTGTGCTAAACGATAAATTACCGTTTAATACTTTCTCCCCCTTGGTAAACTGTGCCGAGGCATTAAATCCAATAACTAATACTGCTACAAAAAGTAATTGTCTTTTCATAAATAGAGTTTTATTTAATGCGAAAGACGGTAAATATTTACAAATGGCTGCAAGAGATATGCGATTTTAACAAAATGTAAGTAATTGCTTGAAATCAATAAAAATACCTCCCACAGATGTGGCTAATTTACGCAGATACAAAATATATGTTTGGTTCTCTGCGGTTATCCGTATTATCTGCGGGCAACAAATCACAGCAAATCCACCTATCATCATTCATCAGCGGTTACCTTCTCTTTAATAAAATAAGCTACCAAGCCCAAGCCAATAACCGTCAACCCGCCAAGCATCATTTTTACACCAGTAGAATAAAAAATAAAGCCCCAAAACAAAATAGCAACAATAGCTGGTAAAGGATAGAGTGGCATTTTCCAAGCAAAATGGGCTTTGCCTTTTCTTTTTACCAATAACAACAAACCAATGGCTTGCGCTATAAATTGTATCAGAATACGCATGGCTAAAATAGCGTCAATCACTTCTTTTAGCTTAAATAACAAGCTAAACACAAAAGCCACAGCACCTAAAAACAACAGCGATACGTAAGGAAAATGCTTGGTAGGGTGTAGTTTGGCAAATATTTTAAAGAACGCGCCATCTTGCGCAGCGGCAAATGGTATGCGGCTATAACCAAGCGTTGCAGAAAATACCGATGCAAAAGCGACCCATAAAATAAGCACCGTGGCAATGGTTGCAAACGTAGGCCCAGCAAGGGTTTGCACAAAAAGGCTTACTACAAATTTGCTTTGTTTTATTTGCTCAATAGGTAATACAGAAGCCACGCTTATGTTCATCATTAAATACAACACAGCAATGCCACCAATAGAAATAAACATGCTGCGAGGAATGTTTTTCTGTGGGTTAATAATCTCGCCACCAAGATGGCACACATTGTAATAACCCAAATAGCTGTACACGGTTTTTACACTTGCAAAACCTATAGCAGCAGCAAAAGCATGGTTTACGGTAAGCCCGTCGTTTATGTGTTTGATGGGTTCAAGAAAATTGCCATGCAATAAACCGCCACCAATAATCCAAGCCATAGTGATTAAAACCCCAACCCAAAGTAGTACACTTATTTTGCCAATAGCTTCAATTTTACGGTACAATAATGTGACGATTAAAACGACTACAGAACCGCTTAATATTTTGCCTTCGTACCTAGATAATGGCGTGATATAATTAAAGTATTGCGAAAAACCAATAGCCGCAGATGCAATAACCAATGGTGCTTGAATCATGGTTTGCCACACAAATAAAAAGCTCATCAGCTTGCCCCATTTACCACCATAACCTTCTTTTAAAAAGTTGTAACTACCACCTGCTAATGGATAGGTTGAACCCAACTGGCTCCAAACCATACCATCAACCATAGAGAGTAAAGCGCCAGCTACCCAAGCATACAAAAACCATGGACCGTTCATAATTTCTACCACTACACTTAGCACCACAAAAGGTCCAATACCAACCATATCAGTCATGTTGATGGCAGTAGCCTGTAACAAACTAATTTTTCGTTCTAGTTTCACATCACTCATAGTTGCAGTAGCTTTGGTAATAAAGAAAGTAAATTACGCGGAAATACAAATAGATTGCTTGTTATTTGCGAAAGATTGTTTTAAACCCTACCACATAGGCACAGTAGGCACATAGAACTTAAAAAGTCTTTTTATCTATGTGACTATGCTTCTATGTGGTGAAAATATAAATACTCATGGCATCAACATTCACCACAGTCAATTGGGCAAATGGCAGCAATATTTACGAAGTCAATATTCGTCAGTACACAGCAGAAGGCACTTTTGCGGCTTTTGCAAAGCATTTGCCACGCCTAAAAGATATGGGGGTAGAAATTTTATGGTTAATGCCAATTACGCCCATCAGTGTTAAAGAGCGCTTGGGTACTCTGGGTAGCTATTATGCCTGTAGCAGTTATGTGCAAGTAAATCCTGAATTTGGTACGCTAAACGATTTTAAATCATTGGTAGATAAAGTGCATGGTTTGGGTATGAAAATCATCATTGATTGGGTGGCAAATCATACTGGTTGGGATCATGAATGGACAGTTAATAATAGCTACTTTTATAAAAAAGATGCAGCTGGTAATTTTACAGAACGCAACGGCTGGCAAGATGTGATTGACTTAGATTATGACAATTACAACATGCGCCAAAGCATGATTAAAGCCATGCAGTTTTGGGTAAATGATTGTGATATTGATGGATTTAGATGCGATATGGCACATTTAGTACCGCTTGATTTTTGGGTGCAAGCTCGTGCCGCTTGCGATGCATTAAAACATTTATTTTGGCTAGCTGAATGCGAAGAAGTGGCTTACCACGATGTGTATGATGTGAGTTATGCTTGGGCTTTTATGCATGCTACTGAAAAGTTTGCTAAAAATGAGGCAGGTATAAATGCCATTTACAACGTGTTGCATAGCTATTCGCAATATCCTCAAGGTGCTAAAAAGTTATTTTTTACTAGTAACCACGATGAAAATAGCTGGAACGGAACAGAATACGAGAAATATGGTAATGCTGCTAAAGGCTTTGCTGTGTTTACCGCTACATGGAGCAATGGTGTGCCATTAATTTACAGTGGGCAGGAAAACCCGAATTTAAAACGCCTAGCATTTTTCAATAAAGATGAAATAAACTGGCAGCCACAACCGCAGTTGCATCAGTTTTATAAAACCTTATTGGCTTTACACAAAACCAACGTCATTACTAGCGGCGAAACGTTCAATTTACCAACGAATCATAATAAAGTGATGGCTTTTTTAAGACATCAGCACGGTGAAGTAGTCTTGGTATTACTTAATTTTTCTGATGACGATAGAATAAAGGTATCAATAGAGCACAAATGGCTACATGGTAAATTTGTGAATGTTTTTTCAGAAATGCAGTTTGACTTTAACGTACAAGAAACCTTTGAGCTAATGGGCTACAATTATCTTGTGTACAAGAAAATTTAAGGGTATCACTTACCACATAGGCACAACAGAAACATAACTTAAACTACAAGGAATAATTGAGTAAGATTATCTCGATAGAGAACTATGTGACTATGCTACTATTTGGTGAAACCAGGAATTAAAAACGGGCTTAGGTGAAGGATTTTCCAAATGCAAAATCAGTATTACTTAACTACCTGAAACTTGCCACTCTCTACAATATTACCACCTCTGTCTCGCACTTGAAATATATACAAGCCACGGTAATAATTGTCTAGGTTGTAGCTTAGTTTGCTAGCGCTCACAGGCTCATCAGCCATTTTTTTACCTAAGAAGTTGTAAATCTGAAACGTGTAAGATTTGTCTAAGCCATCAAACTCGAAGTTGATAACAGACGTTGCAGGGTTAGGATAGAATTTTGCAATTTTAATTATTACCTCAATATTATTATCTATACCACAATCTGCCAACTGCGCAAAACTGCCAGTTGCCATTGTTGATAATAGGATAATAAGTAGGTAAAATTTTTTCATTTAAAAACGATGTTGTTACGAAATTAAGTAAACGATTCTAATAAACAAATTATTGCTGCACAATAGTTCTAAAATAGTAGTTAAAGCTTTTTTGCACAGCAATAATTTGTACTATTTGTTACTAGTTAAGGCTAGCTAAAGTCGCTTGAATATTTTCAAAACTTGGCAAATCGCCAGGTGTAGGGCAAACCTCAGCATATTTTACAACGCCTTCAGTATCAATTACAAAAGCTGCACGTTTACTTACGCCCAGC
>JAAFHG010000102.1:0-3697 GCA_013297585.1 Chitinophagales bacterium | reverse complement strand
ATACCAAATGCAGGAAAAGTTTCGTACAAAACATCGAAACTAGTAGAAGCTGCTTTGTTAAAATCGCTTAATAATTGAAAATTTAAATTTTGTTCTTTTTTAAATTTATCAAGCGTAAATAAACTATCTACCGAAATACCCAAAACCACTGCATTCGTGTTGTTATAAGCAGCAATATTGTCTCTTATATTACAAAGTTCTGCCGTGCAAACGCCAGTAAAAGCCAATGGAAAAAATAACAATACCACATTTTTACCTTTCAATTCAGACAAGGTAACTGGGTTTTTGTCGCTATCAAATAGTGTAAAATCAGGGGCTTTAGCGCCAATTGCAATACTCATGGTTATTATATTTTAAAAATGATGGTTGCAATGTATAACACAAGGCGTTGTGCTTTGTTATTAAATAAGAAAGTTTTTTTGGGGCTGTCAGTTGTAGAATCGTAACCAAGCTTTTGTTCGGGCTATTCGCTGCAATCTTTTTTTCGTGCCTCAAAAAAGTATTTCCGCTGCTATCCCGCAGCCTCTCAGCAGTAGAATCTTTATTCAGCTTGCCCCATATTTTACTTGTAAAAAAGGCTACTTATTTAGACTTAGCCAATAATGGTTTCAATTTTTTGGGTGATTGCCTCGCATCGAATAAAGTAATTACTTCTATCGTTTTTCGCTTATTTCGGTAATAAATGACGTGTTGATTAGTGATGGCGTAATTGCGTATGTTTCTACTTTTGCTATAATATCCAAATACGTGAGGGTTTCTAGAAATGATGATGTAAAATGTTTCGAGCTTATTTAAAAAATCATCAATCACCTTTTGATGCCAATTGTCTTTTAAGTACGCCAATACAACTTCGATATCTTGTTTTGCTTGCGGTGATATTATTACTTGTTTGGTTTTATTAGCGGCCATACTTATTTCTCATGTCGTCTATAAATTCTTTAAAATTAGAACCTTCGCCTTTATCAAGTTGTGCAATGCCATTAGCAAGTTGTAATTCAACCGCTTTCTTATTAGTTACCAATGAAGTTCTATTTTTTTGAGAATTAATTTCTTTTAAAACAATCCAAGCTTGCTTCAATTCATTCGCATCCATCACATCTAAGCTTTTAGATATTTTGATTTTCAATTCAGCAGTACTCATAAAAATATTTTTTTAAAATTACAGGTTTGATAGAAAAGTTATCCATTTAGCCACTTGATTTTTTTAGTGGTTTTTGAACGTTGCTAGATTTTGTGCTACAAACTTGCTAATTGTAAGAAATCCTCTATTCACCAGTTATCCCCCTTAAACTAGGGGTTCATGTGTCATTTGGTCTATTTTTCAGCTTCTATATTTACCTTTATTAATAAAATGAGTAGTGCTAGCAGCTATTTTAAAGGTATTTGCATCAACTTTTTGTTACAAATACGTTAGCATATATAAGATACGGAATAAAAAAACGTTCTACCATATATTGGCATAATACTACTCAATGAATGCAATTAATATTAATATGAAAAAAATTATCAACTTTCTCTTATTCATATGCTTATCGTTTACAGCCAAGGGGCAAGATGTAGCAATAACTGTAGAGAATGATGCAAATAATATGTTGAATATATTTAATGCGATAACAAGTGAAGCCACTTGGGCAGATCCTACCATTTTCGCTTTTTCTAACACCAATATCTGTATAGACGACAGTGTATTATTAGGGGTAAATAATTTACCTTCTAACGCATTGGGCTTCAACTGGCAAAAAGATGGCGTAGCCATTGCTGGTGCTAATAAAGTGCCATTTCCTGCCAAGCAAGCAGGGGTTTATACTTTATCTGTTACATTGTCAAGCGGTACAGTATTTATTACCAATAGTGTTACCGTAACATTCGCGGCAGCAAGTATTGCACCTGTTATTACCGCAAGAGGTAGTACTAGTTTTTGTAATGGTCAAAGTGTAGTGCTCGCATCCTCTGATCCTGGTAATATTCAATGGCAAAAAGATGGTATTAATATTTTAAATGCACAAGCGCAAACTTATACTGCAACTGTTGGTGGTAATTATCGTATAAAATTTTCGCCATTTGTAGGTTGCCCGGGCTATTCAAATGAAATTACAGTTTCGGTTACAAATATTGTAGGACCTACTATTACGGAAAATGCACATGCAGTACCAGTATGTATTGGCAGCACCATAAGGCTTACATCATCAGTAAGTGTAGTACAATGGCAAAAAGATGGGGTTGATATTGTGGGTGCAACAAGTCGGTTTGTAGATATTACAGACAATGGTACTTATCGAGCTGTTCAACCCGCGGTTGCAGGTGGATGCAGCGCTATTTCTAACGAGATTATTATTAATTCATTTTTGCCAATACAACCAACACCAACTATTAGCCCAGCAAGTTCCACCAATATTTGTAGCGGTAGTAGTGTGGTGCTTACTTCATCTATTGCGTCTGGTAGTGGTTCAGTAGTGCAATGGCGTTTAAATGGTGTAGATATTTCTGGCGCAACCAATACTACTTATACGGCAACCCAAGCTGGTAATTATACAGCTTATGTGGCAGGTAGTAGTCGCTATTGTAATAATACAGGTACACCATCTAATTCAGTAACTGTCAGTATAAATCCTGCACCCACAGCAGCAGTAGTTACAGCAAGTGGTAATTTAACTTTCTGCTCGGGTAGTAGCGTTACGTTTACTTCAAACATTGCCAATGTGCAATGGCAAAAAGATGGTATAGATATTTCCGGTGCATTTGGCAATACTTATATGGCTACGCAAAGCGGTATTTATAGAGCTGTAGTTAAAGGCGTTAATGGTTGCGATGCATATTCTAACGCCTACACAGTAGTAGTAGTTACGGCTAATGTAACTCCTGTAATTACCGCAGCAAGTGCTACAAATATCTGTACGGGTAGTTCGGTTATCCTTACATCAAGTGTAGCAGGTGTACAATGGCAATTAAATGGTGTAGATATTAGTGGCGCGGTATTGCAAACTTATACAGCTACACAAGCTGGTACATATAGGGCGTATGTAAGTACTGCATCAAGTTGTGGCTTTAACTATTCTAACACCATTAGTGTTACGGTTTCTGGCACAACTGCTATACCGGTAATTACAGCTACTGGTCCTACTACTTTCTGCGATGGAAATAATGTAATAATTCAATCTAGTGTTGCTAATGTACAATGGAAACTGAATGGCGTAAACGTGGGTTCTTTAGGTACGGCTTTCTCGGCAACTGTAGGCGGTAGCTACACAGCAGTAGCATCTAATGGTGCTTGCAGTGCCGTGTCTAATGCTATAATTGTAACGGTTATTCTACCTAATGCAGCGCCTGTTATAACAGCATCTGGCGCTACCACATTTTGTAATGGTGGTTCAGTATCATTTCTATCAAATGTAGCAGGTGTTCAATGGCAGCTAAATGGTGTAGATATTAGTGGTGCAACTTCGCAAGCTTACACAGCTGCATTGGCAGGTGTATATAGAGCGTATATACCTTCGGTAGCATGTAGCAATGCTTATTCTAATAATTTAGTAGCAACTGTTAATACACCACCAACAGCAGCTATCATTTCTGCAAGTGGTGCTATCAATTTTTGCTCAGGGGGCAGTGTTACACTTAGTTCAAATGCTAATCCTGTTCAATGGCGCTTAAATGGTACAGATATTGGGTCTCTAACCTCATCGGCTTTAGTTGTAACTAC